>JAPUEC010000050.1 GCA_027492775.1 Rhodocyclaceae bacterium | reverse complement strand
TACATTACCCATTGGACTCTAAAGCCCACTGCTACTGAGAACGGGGGGACGTCGGCAACGCGGCCGCATCGCCGTAGTCTTTCTTTTTGTCCATTAAAGGACCGCTATGCGAGAAGCGGGCTATTTCCGCAACCGTTGTTTCCCCGCGGAGCCAGACTGATATTGGACCACCTTTAGGCTCAGCATAGGAACTTACCGCATGAAAATCGCGAATGTTCCATTCATAAATTTTCCCCATCACGCCCATTATGCGGACGCCCCCTTTTTCCAAATCGATCCATACCCTCCATACCCGTTTTTTAGCATCGAAAAGCATTTTTCCAAGCAATGCAGCAAAGATCATGAACCACAGAAATGCGCCCCATAAAAAAATGAAAATATCCCTATCAGGTTTTTCCAACGAAATTCTTACAAAAAAAACCATCGCTCCCAATAGCATTGCCAGCGCCGCGAGCCCCCGGAAAGAATAAGCACGCCCTCCCTCCCAAAATGTGTAAGTAATGTATGCACTGCTTTCCATGTCTGCCCTTATTCGGCCGTGTGTATGAATAGAATACCCTTACGGCATTTATTTGTCCCCTCTTCTAATTCGCTTTAGAATCCCCTTCGGAACCCCTGTTCCAACGTCGCTCGGACGGTTCCGGGCGCTTACGTGAAAGAAGACCATGTCACAAGCCAAAGCTTCGCGCAGCTTTTCGCGCATCAATCGCCTTCCCCCCTACGTTTTCAACATCACCACCGAGCTCAAGCTGGCCGCCCGCCGGCGCGGCGAGGACATCATCGACATGTCGATGGGCAATCCGGATGGCGCCACGCCGCCGCATATCGTCCAGAAGCTGGTCGAAGTGGCGCAACGCCAGGACACCCACGGCTACTCGGCCTCCAAGGGCATCCCGCGCCTGCGCCGCGCCATCGCCCACTGGTACAAGGATCGCTACGACGTCGATCTCGACCCGGACCGCGAAGCCATCGTCACCATCGGCTCGAAGGAAGGGCTGGCGCACCTCATGCTGGCCACGCTCGACCGTGGCGATACGGTGCTGGTGCCGAATCCGAGCTACCCGATCCATATCTACGGCGCGGTCATCGCCGGCGCCGACATCCGCTCGGTGCGGATGGAACCGGGCGTCGATTTCTTCGCCGAACTCGAACGTGCCATCCGCGAAAGCTACCCCAAGCCCAAGATGATGGTGCTGGGCTTTCCCTCCAACCCGACAGCGCAATGCGTCGAACTGGAATTCTTCGAACGCGTCATCGCGCTGGCGAAGGAGCACGACATCCTGGTGGTGCACGACCTGGCCTACGCCGACATCGTCTACGACGGCTGGAAAGCCCCCTCGATCATGCAGGTGCCCGGCGCGCGCGAGGTGGCGGTGGAATTCTTCACGCTATCGAAAAGCTACAACATGGCCGGCTGGCGCATCGGCTTCATGGTCGGCAACAAGGAACTCGTTGCCGCGCTGGCGCGCATCAAGAGTTACCACGACTACGGCAGCTTCACGCCGGTGCAGGTGGCCGCCATCGCCGCGCTCGAAGGCGACCAGGGCTGCGTCGAGGAAATCCGCCAGAAATACCAGAACCGGCGCGACGTGCTGGTCAAGGGCCTGATCGAAGCCGGCTGGCCGGTCGAGACGCCCAAGGCCTCGATGTACATCTGGGCGCGCATTCCCGAGCCCTATCGTCACCTCGGCTCGCTCGAATTCGCCAAACTGCTACTGGAAAAAGCCAAGGTCAGCGTTTCACCCGGCATCGGCTTCGGCGAATACGGCGACGATCATGTGCGCTTTGCCCTGATCGAGAACGAGGCGCGCATCCGACAGGCGGTGCGGGGTATCAAGGCCATGCTCCGGCTCGAACCCGCAGTGACGGCAACCGCTATTTGACCCGTTTGGCGCGCTTTTCGGATTGACGCCGAAACATTCATCCGGGACGCAGCTCAGGGTTCATGAAGTAATCTTGAGTTGCCGACTGGGTCGCGCGATTGGTCATTGCCTCTACGGCTGCCGACTGGAGACGAAGACAAAGTTTCCAGGGTTGCGTCGGCGATGTATTTGTTTCAGCACCCATTCCTGGCGCTTCGCTTCAACCGAGCGGGTCAGGAACTCTTGCCGGTATGCCCGACCCGGATTGCGCAAAATGCCCGCCATCCATGCCGCTTCTGCGGGCGTCAGCTTGGCGGGCGGCCGGCCGAAATAATGCTGGGAGGCTTGCGTCGCGCCGCAGAGTCCGGGGCCCCAATCGACGGTATTGAGGTAGAGCACCAGAATGCGCTGCTTACCCAAGGTCCGTTCCATTTCGACGGCGTAGAGCAATTCCCGCAGTTTGCGCGCCAACGTTCGATCTGCGCCGACAAACATGTTCTTCGCGAGTTGCTGCGTCAGCGTGCTGGCGCCGCGACGGTCGTTGCGTTCCGCTTTGGCGAGCAGTGGCCCAAGCTCCGCCAGATCATAGCCGGGGTGCTGATAGAAATTGGCGTCTTCCGCCGCCATGACGGCGCTTGGCAGGAGACGGCCGATTTGGTCCAGCGACAACCAACCCGGCCGGCCATCTCCGGTCAAACGACGAATTACCGCGCCGCGCTCATTGCGGCAAATCATATCCAGGTTGCCATGGCGCAGTCGCTCCGTCCCTAATCCATAGACTTCGAACCCTTCCAGCACTGGAACCGCCGTCCACGAGCCTTCGGGCAATCGCAAGGTGCCATGGGCCGAAAAACGGCCCGCGACTTGGGCGTATTCCAGTTCGGGAATGACCGATCGGGCCAGGCTCAACCATTGCAAAAGTTCGGCGGGGGGCAGTTGCCAGGACAATTCAATCCCCGCATTTTCGAGTTTGCCGTCGAAATTAATGATGCGTTCCCCATTTCCGCCATCTGCGGCGACTTCGCCGCGCAGAAATTCACCATCCCGATGCAAGGCAACACGCAAAGCGGCCAGGCGAAGCGGCTGGGGTGAGA
>JAPUEC010000049.1 GCA_027492775.1 Rhodocyclaceae bacterium | reverse complement strand
CCCATCAGTTTCTCAAACTGCTCGCGGGCCGCCACATACTCGTCAAAACAGGTCTCTTTGGTCTCTCCTGGCATCTCAAGGGGTCTCCTGGATAGGGGTAAGCAGCTTGAAAGCCGTTACCTACCACCTCCGAGGCATCTTTGACAACTCACCGATAAATCATCTCCTTGATCCGCAAGCGATCCCTCGTGGCCGAAAAGATCCACACCCAAATCGTTTGATGACCGGCCGTATTCTACGGTGATTGCAGCGAAGATATGAAGAATTTCTTTAAATACCATGGATAGTGTTTTGTTTGAGGACCGTGTACAGTGGCGGCACGTTAGCCTGCGGCAGTCAGTTCAGTTGCCTGCAAGACGCGCCTTCCGCTCGGGACCTGCCCTGATTTGGCGGCTTAGAAGATGGTTTGTAAGAGTTGATTCACCGCCGAGATGGCGGCTGCCGGAGTCCTATGTCCAAAACTTTCGATAAATCGATCGCCATCCTTCATTCGAAACGGGAGGGCATTTTCTATCTCGAACACTGCCGGGTGATGATGCGCGACGACCGGGTCGACTACGCGGTCGACCAGGAAAGCGCGGGCACCTATTACTGGAACATTCCTACCGGTAACACTTCGGTTTTGCTACTCGGAACAGGCACTTCGATCACCCAGGCGGCCGCGCGCCGGCTGTCCGAGGATGGCGTGATGCTGGCTTTCGCCGGTGGGGGCGGCACCCCGATTTTCCTGGCGTCGCAGTCGGAGTATCGGCCCACCGAATACCTTCAGGGATGGGTTGGCAAGTGGTTTGTACCGGAAAAGCGCCTGGAGATGGCCCGGCGCATGGCCGTCGCGCGCTGCAACTTCGTCGATGCCGCATGGGGCAGGATCAAGCGCGTCGCCGAAGCTGGTGCGTCGCCGCAGCCAATGACCACTCGCTTCCGCTCGGGGATTGTCGCCGCGGCATCGGCGCAAGCCATCATGGAAGCCGAGGCGCAATGCGCCAAGCAGATGTACGCCATTCTGGCCAAGGCTTTTGGTCTGTCCGGCTTTGCCCGCGAGCAGGGGAAGCGTGACGGGGGGGACCTCGCCAATTCGTTTCTCGACCACGGCAACTACTTGGCCTACGGTCTGGCCGCGACAGTGCTTTGGGTCCTGGGCATCCCGCATTCGCTGCCTGTATCGCACGGCCTGACGCGGCGCGGTGCGCTGGTTTTCGACACCGCCGACCTCGTCAAGGATGGAATCATCATGCCCCTGGCTTTCGCGTGCGCTGCTGAGGGCCTTACCGATCAGGAGTTCCGGAGCGAATGCCTGCGCGAAATCCGCCGGCTCAATGCCGTGGAATTCATGTTCGAAACCATCAAGGCAGTGGCCGTGGAGGTCCGGTGAACGTGATCTTCACCTCGGAGAGCGCTGGTAAGGCCAACGCCAGCGCGCGCAAGATTCTTGACCGCTACGCGACGCGAATCGGCAACAACGCCTGGGAAGCGTCGCTGACGCAGGAGGGGCTCAATACCGTCAAGGCGCTGCTGAACCGGGCGAGTTCGCGACACACGTCGGTGGTGTGCCACCGCATCACCGGCGATGGCGCGTGGGTGGTGGCCTGGATCATCGGCAACAAGCGCGCGTTCACTCCCGGTGGTGCCTGCGCCACCGGCTGGACCGCCAGGAAGTTGCGTAAGGAAGACACCGACCTGCCCTACCCCGTGCGGCTGATATTGAGGCTGGTTTCGTTGGCTGGGCTCCTCCACGACATCGGCAAGGCGAACAGCGCATTTCAAAAGGTGATTCGCAACTGGACGAGTCCGGAAGCTTTTCGCCACGAAGCGGTCAGCGCCATGATGCTGGGCTGGCTCCATGGCTCTGGCGACGACGGGCAATGGGTCGCGTCCTTCATTGCGGCAATCGACAACGACGAGCTCGACGACAGGATTCGCGAGTCGCTGCGCGTGCAGGCGGCGCGGCACCGCGCGGGGAACCAGGAGGGCGAAGACAGCGACGACGGGAGGATTTTCTCGGGGGCCGATCGGCGTGCCTGCAAGGAAACCCCGGTGCTTTTCGGTTTGCTGTGGCTGATGCTCGCCCATCATCGCCTACCCGAGGGCGACCCAGTCGTTCCGCTTGCAGCGGCATCGATCAACTCTTCGGGTCACGTGCGGCTCTGTGCGGACGCCATGCCGGTCGATAGCCTCGTTGCGGAAGGACTGCCGTGGTTGCACGAGGCTTGGAAGAAGCGCCTGCGCGACGACCTGCAATCACTGGCCGGTCTTCTCTCCGATCCTGGCTTTGCCGCGGCGAAACTCTGGCTCTTCGATCACCTGCGGCTTTTCGGGCGGCCGGCGCTGCAGCTTGCCGACCACCTAGTTTCGTCGGACAAGCGGCCCGACCGTTCGCCTTCGCCGGCCTATGCCTACGCCAACTCGGCCGTGCTCCCCGACGGTTCGCCGACCCTCGGTCAGAAGCTGCACGCGCACCTCATCGCGGTGAGCCGCAACGCCGTCATGGCCGCCCAGGAAATCCTGACGCTGCGTCGCGAAATGCCCGGCGTGGAAGCGGGGGAAATTCCGTTGGCGCTGCGCAGGAAAGGCCGGGACCCGAAATATGCGTGGCAGGACGAGGCGGCGAGCGCGATTCGCGCGCATCGAACGGGCGTCCATGAGGGCGCTTTCTTTGGCGTCATGATCGCCGGAACCGGCTCCGGCAAGACCATCGGTGCGCTGAAAGTCGCCGTAGCGTTCAGGAGCGCTTTGCGCGTGGTCTATGCCTCGCCCTTGCGCTCGCTTACCCTGCAATCGGGCAGCGAGTTCGCCGGCATGGGGTTTGGCAGCGACGACATGGCGACGATCATCGGCGACCCGCTGGTCCAGAAGATGTACGACATCGAAGGCGGGTCGCTGGATCTCCGCGAGTCGATCTGCAACCCGGAGTGCGACGACGAGTCAATCGATCTCGTCGGCGGCGGTTCATCACCGGAT
>JAPUEC010000048.1 GCA_027492775.1 Rhodocyclaceae bacterium | reverse complement strand
TCGACCTGCGGCAGCGGCGCCACCGGTAGCAGCCGGAAGGCGACGGCGCCGAGCAAGGCGATGCCGAGCGTCAGGAGCGTCGTCGCCACCGGGCGCCGGATGAAGGTGGTGGAAAAGCCCATGGCGCGGCTACTCCGCCTTGATCCGCGCCTTGACTCGGCGCGCCGCCCGGTCGAAAGCCAGGTAGATCACCGGCGTGGTGAACAAGGTCAGCATTTGGCTCACCAGCAGGCCGCCGACCATGGTCAGGCCCAGCGGCTGGCGCAATTCGGAACCCACGCCGCTGCTCAGCATGAGCGGCAGGGCAGAAAGCAGCGCCGCCATGGTGGTCATGAGAATGGGCCGGAAGCGCAACAGGCAGGCCTCGTAGATGGCATCGCGCGGAGACTTGCCATGCTCGCGTTCGGCCTCCAACGCGAAGTCGATCATCATGATGGCGTTTTTCTTGACGATGCCGATCAAGAGAATGATGCCGATGATGGCGATGATGCCGAGGTCGTTGCCCGAGAGCAGCAGCGCCAGCAGCGCGCCGATGCCGGCCGAGGGCAGGGTCGAGAGGATGGTCACCGGGTGGATGTAGCTTTCGTACAGCACGCCCAGCACGATGTACATGGTGACGATGGCGGCGAGGATGAGCAGCAGGGTGTTGTCGAGCGACGACTGGAAGGCGAGCGCCGCGCCCTGGAAACTGGTTTGCAGGCTGGCCGGCAAGTCGAGGCTTTTTTCCTCGGCGCGGATGGCCTTGACCGCCTGACCGAGCGAAACGCCATGTGCCAGGTTGAAGGATACGGTCACCGCCGGGAACTGGCCGATGTGATTGATGGCCAGCGGCATGCTGCGCTCGGAGAAGCGAGCGACGGACGAGAGCGGCACCTGCGCGCCGCTGGCCGAGACGATGTAGATGCCTTCCAGCGCCGCCGGCCCGCGCTGGAATTCCGGCGCCACTTCGAGCACGACGCGATAGAGGTTGGACTGGGTGAAGATGGTCGAGATCAGGCGCTGACCGAAGGCGTTGTAGAGTGCGTTGTCGATCGCCGCCGGGGTAATGCCGAGGCGGCCGGCGCTGTTGCGGTCGATGTCGATGTAGGCCTGCAGGCCTTCGTTCTGCATGTCGCTGGCGACGTCGGTGAGCTGCGGCAACTGCTTCAGGCGCTCGATCAACTTGGGCGCGAGGCGGGCGAGCTCCTCGGAATTGGCATCCTCGATGCTGAACTGGTACTGGGTGCGGCTGACCCGGTTCTCGATGGTCAGATCCTGCACCGGCTGCATATACATGGCGATGCCGGGCACCTTGTCGAGCCGCGCCTGCAGGCGGCGGATGACGCCGCTGGCGTCGGCATCGCGGCTGTCCTTCGGCTTCAGATTGATCAGCATGCGGCCGGAGTTAAGCGTGGCGTTGGCGCCGTCGATGCCGATGATGGAGGACAGGCTCTCGACCGCGGGGTCTTCCAGCACGGCTTCCGCCAGCGCCCGCTGGCGCTCGGCCATGGCGGCGAAGGAAATGGATTGCGGCGCCTCGGTGATACCCTGGATGGCGCCGGTGTCCTGCACCGGGAAGAAGCCTTTGGGGACGACGAGATAGAGCAGCACGGTGAGCACCAAGGTGCCGACCGCCACCCAAAGCGTCGCCCGCTGGCGTTCCAGCACCCAGTTCAGCATGACGCCGTAGCGGGCGATGATGCGGTCGAACAGGGCGGCGCTCTTGCGCGAGAAAGGGCTTTGCTCTTCTTCCGGCCGATGGCGCAGCAGGCGGGCGCACATCATCGGCGTCAGGGTCAGCGATACGGCGGCCGAGATCAGGATGGCCACCGCCAGGGTGATGGCGAATTCGCGGAAGAGCCGGCCGACCACGTCGCCCATGAAGAGCAGCGGAATGAGCACGGCGATGAGCGAGACGGTGAGCGAGATGATGGTGAAGCCGATCTGTTCCGACCCCTTCAGTGTCGCCTCCATGGGCGAATCACCTTCCTCGATGTAGCGGGAGATATTCTCGATCATGACGATGGCGTCGTCGACGACGAAACCGGTGGCGATGGTCAGCGCCATCAGGGTCAGGTTGTTGATCGAGAAGCCGGCGACGTACATGAAGGCGAAAGTGCCGACCAACGACAGCGGCACGGCGACACTGGGAATGATGGTGGCGGAAACACTGCGCAGGAAGACGAAAATCACTGCGACCACCAGCGCCACCGCCAGCAGCAACTCGTTGCGCACGTCCTTGACCGAGGCACGGATCGTGGTAGTGCGGTCGGTCAGCAGTTGCACGTCGATCGAACCCGGCAGCGCCGCCTGCAACTGCGGCAGCAAAGCCTTGATGCGATCCACCGTCTCGATGACGTTGGCGCCCGGCTGGCGCTGGATGTTCAGAATGACCGCCGGACGGGCGTTGGCCCAGGCCGCCAGGCGGGTGTTCTCGGCGCCGTCGACCACGGTCGCGACATCGCCGAGGCGGATGGCGGCGCCGTTCTTCCAGGCGATCACGAGCTTGCGGTATTCGTCGGCGGAGCGCAGCTGGTCGTTGGCATCCAGGGTCGAGGCGCGGGTCGGGCCGTCGAAGCTGCCCTTGGCCGAACTGACGTTGGCGCTGCCGATGGAAGTGCGCAGATCGTCGAGATTGAGGCCATTGGCCGCCAGCGCCTGCGGATTGGCTTGGACCCGCACCGCCGGCCGCTGGCCGCCGCTGATGCTGACGAGACCGACACCCGGCAGTTGCGAGAGCTTTTGCGCCAGCCGGGTATCGACCAGATCCTGGACCTTGGGCAGCGAGAGCGTCTCGGAAGTGATCGCCAGCGCCACCACCGGCGTATCGGCCGGATTGACCTTGCTGTAGGTGGGCGGCATGGGCAGGTCGGTCGGCAGGAAGGAGCCGGAAGCGTTGATCGCCGCCTGCACCTGCTGCTCGGCCACATCGAGCGAGAGGCTCAGTTCGAATTGCAGGGTGATGACCGAAGCGCCACCGGAACTAGTGGAGAGCATCTGCTTCAAGCCCGGCATCTGCCCGAACTGGCGCTCCAAGGGCGCGGTGATGGACGAGGTGGTGACATCCGGGCTTGCGCCGGGGTAGAGCGTCGTCACCTGGATGGTCGGGTAATCGACCTGCGGCAGCGCTGAGACGGGCAGGAAGCGGTAGGCCATCAGGCCGGCCAGGAAAATGGCGAGCATCAGCAGCGAAGTCGCCACCGGCCGCAATATAAAAGGACGGGAGGGGTTCATGCCGACCCGATCAGTTCGCGCCGCCGTTTTGTTTGGCGCGTTCCTCGCGCCGCTTCTGGATCCAGGCCTGGCGCTCCTCAGGAATCATTTTCATGACTTTTTCCTGCATCTCGGGCGGCAGGCGGTCGAGCCAGGGTGGGCGGTCCCCGGCGGATGCGGTCCCGGTGGCCACGGCAGGAGCTGGGGCTGGGGCCTGGGCCGCAGCGGAGTTTCCGGCCGGGGGCGACCCAGCCGCCGGGGCAGCGGCCGCATCGCCGCCCTGCTTGGCGCGTTCCTCACGCCGCTTCTGAATCCAGGCCTCGCGCTCCTCGGGGCTCATTTTCATGACCTTTTCCTGCACGTCGGGCGGCAGGCGGTCGAGCCAGCGCGGACGTTCGCCAGCGGCCGCTTCCGACGCACCCGCCTTCGCCGCCGCGCCCGCCGGCGGCCCGCCGGGGCGCTGGCCGCCACCGCGGGGTTCGGCACCAGGCAGCTCGATCTTGGCGCCCTGGCGCAGTTTGTCGGCGCCATCGGTAACGACCAGGTCGCCCACCGCCACGCCCTTTTCCACCGCCACCAGATCGGCGTTGGCCGGACCGAGGACGACCGGGCGCAACTCGGCCGTCTTCTCGGCGGCATTGGCGACATAGACGAAAGTCCCCTGCGTGCCGCGCTGGATCGCCGAAATCGGGATCAGCGTCGCCTCCTTGCGAGTCTCGACGCGCAGGCGGACATTGACGAA
Organism: Rhodocyclaceae bacterium; assembly: GCA_027492775.1. Classification (GTDB taxonomy): domain Bacteria; phylum Pseudomonadota; class Gammaproteobacteria; order Burkholderiales; family Rhodocyclaceae; genus UBA1934. Next base: position 19,222 of record JAPUEC010000048.1, on the reverse strand, counting down.
TTGATTGGGGAAGAGCGCATTGTCGGCGTTGTCGAATTCCGCCTTGACCTTGACCGTGCCGGTGGCGACGTCGATCTGGTTGTCGACGGTGGTGACCTTGCCGGTCGCCAGCTTCGACTTGCCCTCCCGGCCCCAGGCTTCGACCTGCAGGCTTTCGCCGGCCTGGACGCGGTTGACCACGGCGGCGAGGCTGTCGGCGGGAATCGAGAATACCGTGGAAATAGGCTGCGTCTGGGTGATGACGACGACGCCGGTCGGATCGCTGGCGCGCACCATGTTGCCAATATCGACTTGACGCAGGCCGAGACGGCCACCGGTCGGGGCTGTGATGCGGGTGAAGGAGAGCTGCAGCTTGGCGCTATCGACCTGGGCGCGATCGACCTGCACGGCCCCCTGGTATTGGCGCACCAGCGCTTCCTGGGCATCGACCTGCTGGCGGGCGATGGAATCCTTGGCCATCAGGATCTGGTAGCGCTGGAGATCGACCACGGCGTTGGTCAACTGCGCCTGATCACGCGCCAATTGGCCGTTGGCCTGGTCGAGCAGGACCTGGAACGGCCGCGGATCGATTTCCGCCAGCACGTCGCCGGCCTTGACCATCTGGCCTTCCTTGAACAGCACCCGGACCAACTGGCCGTCGACGCGCGGCTTGACGATGGCGGTGTTCTTCGCCGTCACGGTGCCGATGGCAGTCAGAACGACGTCCATCTCGCCGCGCTTGGCGGCCACCGCCGTCACCGGCATCGGCCGCCCCTCGCCGAATCCGCCGCGACGTCCGCCTCCGGGGCCGGTCTGCGTTGGCGGTGCGCCGTCCTTGGCTTGGGTGGCGAAATAGGCAACGGTGCCAACGATGAGCACCAGCGCAACCATGCCGAGTGCGATCAAGAGTGTTTTCTTTTTCATGGCTTTCCCGGTTTTTCAGTCGCGGTGGCAAATGCCGTGCCAAAAAGTCTTGTGGATCAGGAGTCTACTGCCTAAAACCGGTGGCTACCATCGCAAAGTGTTACCAATTGTGCTGGAGGAAGCCGATTTTCCCAGGGTCGGCAGGAAAAAAGGTTCGCGCCTTGCCGCTTGTGCTTGCGCAAAGGGATAATCGCAGCCCCGATTACCTGCCGATCCTCCATGCCGATGACCATCGACGATTTTGATTTCCCGCTGCCGCCCGAACTTATCGCCCAGCATCCGGCGGCGGAGCGCACCGGTAGCCGGCTACTGCATGTCGACGGCAGAAGACGCCAGGATTTGCGCTTCCTCGACCTCATCAGTCTGCTCGCCCCCGGCGACCTGCTCGTTTTCAACGATACGCGGGTGATCAAGGCGCGCCTGTTCGGCCAAAAAGACACTGGCGGGGCCATCGAGGTACTGATGGAGCGCATCGTCGATGCGACCCATGCCCTTGCGCAGGTGCGCGCCAGCAAATCGCCCAAACCGGGAACCTTACTGCGATTGGAGGACGCTTTCGAATTGCGCGTGCTCGGACGCGAAGGCGAATTCTTCCGCCTCGAACTGGTCGGTGAAGGCGATCTCTGGAAACTCGCGGAGCGCTACGGCCGACTGCCGCTGCCGCCCTACATCACCCATTCCGCCATGGCATTCGACGAGAATCGCTACCAGACGGTTTATGCACGCGAGCCAGGCGCCGTGGCGGCCCCGACGGCCGGCCTGCACTTCGATCAGCGCCTGCTGGACGAACTACAGGGGATGGGTGTCAATACCGCTTTTCTGACGCTGCACGTCGGTGCCGGCACTTTCCAACCGGTACGCGTGCGCAACATTGCCGAACACCGCATGCACCGCGAGTGCTTCGAAATCCCGGCCGCAACCTCGGAGGCCGTCGCCATGACCCGAGCCGCCGCCGGACGCATCATCGCGGTCGGCACGACCAGCCTGCGGGCGCTGGAATCGGCCGCCAGCGAAGAGGGTTTCCTCCGCGCCGGCCCCTCCGAGACCGACATCTTCATTACGCCCGGCTACCGCTTCCGCGTCGTCGATCGGCTGATCACCAATTTTCATCTGCCGAAGTCGACACTGCTCATGCTGGTCTCGGCCTTCGCGGGATACGAGGCGATTCGCGCCGCTTATGCCCACGCCGTTGCGGAACGCTATCGCTTTTTCAGCTACGGCGACGCGATGTTACTCGAACGCGGGCCCCAATAAAAACGGCCCGCTGCCCACATTGAAGCGGGGAGCGGGCCGGTGCCTAGAGCGGCTTGATTACTTCAGGGACAAAATCCAGGCGATCAGGTTGTTAATCTCGCCCTTGTCCTTGGTCTTGATGACCTTGTGGTCTTCTTCCGTGCCGTCTTCCATCTTGACCTTTTCACCAGCCGTGATGTGGTGAAGGATCTTGGCTTCGGCATCGGCCTTGCCAGCGTACTTCTTGCCGATGTCCTTCAACGACTTGGCTTCCTTCTTCTTGTCCACGGCGTGGCACTTGAAGCAGCCTTCCTTCTTGGCGAGCGCCTGGGCGGCATCCGCATCGACGGCGGCGCTGGCCAGCGGCGAGAACAACAGGGCACTTGCGGTAAGGCCGATCGTGCCGGCCAACAAACGAAGCTTCATTTCAATTCCTCCGAAAGGGGGTGGTTACGCTCATATAACGCAGGTTGGACAAATGCGCTGACTTAATGTTCGTGCCAGCCGGTGATCATGGTCCTGAAAGTCGTACTGATCTTCTTGCCGAAGGTGCACAGATAAACGTGCGCAATCAGGAACAGCACCACGATCGTCGCTGCCGCGTAATGCAGCATGGCAATGGGCAAAAGGCCGTCCATGCCGAACATTTCAACCGGCGCCCATTGAGGGTAAAGGAAGATCAAACCGGTAACGACGATGATCGGTAACACGATGTAAATCATGAACCAGTAGGTCAGCGCCTGCAGGGCGTTGAAGTTTTCCTCATGGGTGACCGGATAGGGTTCGTGCTCGCCCTTAAAGACGCCCCACAGATAGAACTTGGTCTGCACCCAGCAGCGTTGAAGAATACCCGGCGGTTTGGGAACGAACTGCCACCAGTTGCCGGTGATCGCATTGGCGACGACGAAGAAGGTGTAGAGGCACACCAGCGCGACACCGGCGATATTGTGAATCTGCACCGCCAGCGAGAACTCGACCAGCATCCGGTCGCCCTGAGCGAAGTGCAGACTGATCCCGGTAACGGCGAGGGTGATGATGAGCAAGGCGTTCGTCCAGTGCCAGGCACGCACCCAGACCGGCATGATGTAGAGGCGATCCGCAGTTTCACCCGCGACTGCCCGGCGATCGCTGCTTCGGCGGCGATCAGGACCTCGGTGATCAGTCATTGTTCTTTCTCCTGCGAAGATAGGCCATAAGGATGCGCAGCGCGGCATGGACGAGCACGCCGACCAGCGTCAGCGCCGCCAGGGCGATCATGATCGTATCGAGCGTCGAATTGCGGGTGGCGCCGATGACGTAGCTCTTGCCGAGGATGACGCTGTTCATGAAGCCGTACTTTTCCTGCTCGTCCTTGACCAGGTGGCGGTAGAGGCGGGTCTTGAGTTCGCTGTTGGCGGTGTGGCAGGCGACGCACTTGCGCTGGGCTTTTTCCTTATTGACGATCTCATGGGAAATCGGCTCGTTGGCGGCGACGCCCGGCGTGTGGCATTCGACGCAACGCACGGCCTTCCAGTGCAGACGCGTGTTGGGCAGCCAGCTATGGATGTCGTCGATGAGCGGGCGCGATTTCTTCTCGGGGGCGAACTTGGCGAACTGGTCATCGGAATCGTGGCAACCCAGGCAGACGCGGTTGTCCTGGGCGACGATCTTGTGCGCATCCGCCTGCTTTTCGGCGATCCGCATCACATGCGGGTTGTGGCAGGTCGTACAGGTGAACTTGTCGCTGAGATTCTTGGCGTGCACCGACTTCTCGAACTGCTTCTCGATGCGCGTCGCTTTCTTGGAATGGCAATCCGAGCAGGTGCTGGTCGAATCCTTGGCGTTGGGGGCGTGCGGATGTTCCTCGTAGCCTTCGTTGTGGCACTTGGTACAAGCCAGGCGCTGGTGATCGGAGTTCTTGAACGCTTCGGGATCTTTCAACAATCCGCGCAGCTTCTTCAGATCCAGCCCCTCTTTGGGAGGATGCTGGAGCCCGGCCTCGCTATGGCAGGACAGGCATTCGGCGTTCTTGAGCCGGGTTTTTTCAAGAACCTCGGGCGAAGGCCCGGCGGCGTTTTCCGATTTTTCCGTTTGCGCGACGACCGGCGCCGCCACCAGCGCCAGACAGGCAATCCCCGTGTAAAGGATGCGATTTGCGGTTCGCCACATCGTGATAGTCCTTTTTTTGTTGGACGGCTACCGGCCTAGGTTACCCTAAAAACGCGGCGGCGCCCTCGAGCGCCGAACCGCAGTTCACCTGACCGCAATCCTGCTTATTGCCACTTGTAGATGTAACTCGCGCCCAGGAAGCTGACGTTCTGGTTCTGATTCATGGAAACCGTCGTACCGTCGGAGAAGTAGAACGGGACACCGTTGTTACCCCATGTCCATTCGCTGAACCTGGTGCGCTCGTGGATGAAGTCTACACGGATGGTAGCGTTCTTCTCGACCGCGTAGGTGCTGTAGAACTTCAGGCGCCACTGCTTGAAGTCGACATCCGGCAGGCCGCCGGAAGAAGCCAAGAAGGCGACGTTGGTTGCGCTCGCGAGCGGATCCAGCCTCTGGCCATAGCGGTTGAGATCGCGGGAATAGGATAGTTCACCGCCGATATTGGCCTTACCCGATAACCGACCCGTAAAGCCGAGGCCGACCGTATCGTTGATGTCCTTCAATTTGGCCATATAGCCGGTGGAGTGATCCACGCGCTGGGTTTGATCGCCATGCGACCAGTATCCGGTCAGCTTCCAGTTGTCTGAAACCGTCCAGGCCGCGTCGATGCCGAATAGACTGAAGCTGGCGTTACGCAAGCCCTTCTCGGAAGGCGGATAGTAGTGGTCGTAACCGGCTTCGGCGATGAACTGCAAGGACAAAGCGTCAATCGGCGCCCAATCGGCCATGAGCTTGAGCTTGTCCCGTTTGCGATCGGTCATGCTTGCAGGAAAGATGCCTGTGCGGTTATAGATTGCGGCCTCGGTAAGCTCGGTCACGCCGGTTGCAGGCAGGGCATTGGGCCTTAACCAGTTGGAGCCTTCACGCCAGCTGTGGCCATAGCTGATGGAACCGTTCAGGTTTTCCGCCATGGAACGGCGCAATTCGGCGCGGTAGCCCATCTCATCATTCTTGCGGCGCAACCCGCTCAAGCCGTTAACGTTGTTGGTCGGCGCGAACACCCCACGATCGACGGAATCGTAGTCGAGGCCCAATGTTGCGCGATAGCCATCGGGCAACTGATAGCTGCCTTCCAACTTAGTGGTCAGTTTCCTGCTCGAGAGATGTCCGTTCGTGAATCGATTAACGCCTTCGATGTTGTAAAGATCGATTGGCGTTTTATCTTCCTTGTTCTCATAACGAACGTTCGCAAGCAGCGACAAGCCTGTCATCGGACGCGACGTCAAGCCGAATTGCAGCAGGGTGTTGTCGAGACGACCATCGAGATCGCGGCGACCGCCCGGAGCACCAGTCAGGCCCATCCCGAGGAAACTTTCATGCTGCGTCGCCCTGGTATACGCAGCCTTGAAAGTCGCTCGCGTCGTTGACGTGAAGGCATAGCTGCCGGAAAGGTAAAGCTGGTGCGCCTGGTTGTCCGGTGGCAAGGCAATCGGATTTTGCATGATGGCCTGTAAGCCGGTATTAAGCGGCAGCAGAGTGCCGACGCCGTTATACAGCGATCCAGGGACAGTCGGCGTCAGGTTGCCGTTTGAGTTGGTGTAGAACGAACCATAATATCCGCCAATCAGGGTGAGCTTGTCAGTCGTGTAGTTGAGCTTGGCCTCGAATTGGCGTGTGGTCGAATTGATGGGTTCAGGCAGCATCAATATTGCCCAGCCGGTACGAATTGCCGTTGGGCCCAGACACCCCGGCGCCGTCACCGATGTACACGTGAACCCGTTGCCAAACATGCGGGCGCCGTTCTTGTCCTCGGTCTTGAATGTCAATTCCAACTGGAGATTGGGTGTGATCCACTTTTCACCGCCCAAGCCGAAACGCTTGCGTTCCAGCTTGAGATCAAGCTCGGAACCGGTCCCCGGCGGCGTCACGACGACACTGGGCGTGGTGCTCCCGGCGCCGACCAAAGCCGTCTTGATGGTGCGCGGGTCGTGCCGCACCATCTCGTTGTAATCGCCGAAAATCTTCCAGTTGCCCTGACGATCCCAGGAGAAGGAAAGCTCGCGGGTGTCGAGACCGAGATTGCGGCCTTGCATTTGCAACCAGATGCCCGTGGCGTCGTCACGCTTGGAAAAATCGACGTCCAGCAGCAGGAATCCATCCTCCCTGCGCATTCCCATGTATTGGCCAAACAGCGCCCGGTCGCGCTTGCTGCCATCGACCACTGCGGCGCCGACAGCGACAGAACTTTCCGGCTTGGTCAGGCTGGCCACCTCGGCGTCTTGCGCCTGGGCTGCGCCAAATGCGGCGAGGATGGCCAGCGCCAAGTACTTGCGGCTGAAGGCCACGTTTCGTTGTTCACTCATGATCTTCTCCCCTCACTCAGCGCAAGTTGAACTGCGGCGTTGGATTGGTCGCGCTCGGGTTGTTGCTGCCATGCACCTGCGTATGGCAACTCACACAACCGCGGCCCTGCGTATAGTTGATGCCCGACTTGCCGCCCGTAGTGGCGCTTAGCAGCGCGGCCGGCTGGCCTTGACCGCGCAACTGGGCCACATTGCCGCCATGCGGCGTATGGCACTGGTGGCAAAGGAAGGGCGGACGCATCTTGAGGAGATTCTCTGCCGTCGTGCCGTGCGGGTTGTGGCAGATAGAACAATCTTCGGTCACCGGCTCATGGTTATGCACGAACGGACCGCGCTTTTCCATGTGGCAGGTGTAGCAGGTCTCGACCACGCTATCGCGCTTCATCATCTTGGGACCGACGCCGCCGTGCGAATTGTGGCAATCGGAACAGGCGACCTTGCCTTCCATGATCGGGTGGTGCGAAGGCTTGTTAACTTGGGCACGCTGCTCCTTGTGGCAGGTGAAGCAGACTTCCGGCTGCGTACGCTTGTCGCGAACCTTGTCCTGGGCAGTGTGCACCGAGTGACAGGAGGTACAGGCCACACCGCGCGTCTGGTGGGTGCTGCCTTCCCAGTGCGAACGCTTGGCGTCCTTGCGGTGGCAGGAGAGACAGGCCTCGTTACGGTAATCGACGAGGTTTTCGGTGCCCTTGCCCTGGATACCGAAATAGCGGTCGACCTTGTCGGCCGGCAGGCTACCCGGCTTCAACTGGCCGGAGAAGGTGCGATCCGGGGGCGGACGTTCCTTGGTATTCTGGGAATTGAGAACGTGGGCATCGCTCTCGCCGTGACAGGAAACACAAGTCGGCGTGCGCTTGTCTGCCTGATTGCCATGCCGCGTCTTGCCGATGGCGAGCAACCCCGGGGCGTCGGATTCATCATGGCACTTGGTGCACTTGGCATCGGCGTTCATGAAAAGATCCTTGGCCGCGGCCTTGGGCGCGGCCGCCTTGGCGGCTTCAGGCTTGGGTGCGTCCGCCTTGGGCGGTTCCGCTGCGTTCGCCACGCCGCCCCACATCAGGCCGACGAGCACCGACGAGATCAGCAGCCGTTGTATTCGTTTCATGCTTCCCCTCCGAAACCTCAAGTTGTCCGATTGGCGCGGATGCGAAAAGCACGCGTGGACGCCATTGGAGCCAGAGTTTGCCCACAATCGAAGGGGGGGAATATCAGCGCCGGATTAAAGTTACTGTCAGCGGATTCCTACACGCCGCCAGTGTCATCCACCAGGCGGTGGGCAATGGCATAGTGGATGAGCTCGGCCGTGTTGGACATGCCCATCTTTTGCATGATCCTGGCCTTATGCGTACTGACTGTCTTGACGCTGAGCGAGAGTTCGCCGGCGATGTCGGTGGCGCCCCGGCCGGCGATGATCATCATGAAGACCTGGTACTCGCGCTGGGAGAGCAGCATATGCGGCAAATCGACCTGCCGGTGCCCGAGGCTGCGGGCCATCAACTCCCCAACGGCGGCGCTGATGTACATGCCGCCGTTGGCGATCTTGCGCACCACCGAGACTAGCAGCTCGGCATCGCTTTCCTTGGTCAGGTAACCCGCCGCCCCGGCCTGCAGCGCCCGCACCGCGTACTGCTCCTCCTGGTGCATGCTGAGGACGAGGATAGGCATGGTCGGACAGACAGCCCGAATCTGTCGTATCAAATCGAGGCCGTTGCGCCCAGGCATGGAGATATCGAGGACCAGGGCATCCCAGGTTCGTTGCGCCAGTCTATCCAGTAGCTGTTGGCCGTTGGCCGCCTCACCCGCGACCACGAGATCGTCGGTCTCGGCGAGAATTTGGCGCAGGCCGTCGCGGATGATGGCGTGATCGTCCGCCAGCAGGATTTCAAGGCGTTTCTGGGACATCGTCTATGTTCGCTCTCGTCTGTTCGGTCGATTCCAGCGGAATCCTGGCTTCCAGGCTGAATCCCTCCCCCGGCGCCGTCGTAATGCTGACATTCCCGCCAAGGGCAATGGCGCGCTCGCGCATGCCGATCAATCCGAAGCCCCCCTGGCGATCTGCGGCGGAGTCCATTCCCTTGCCATTGTCGCGCACCCGCAGAATCACCTCGCCCGCTTCGCAATGAAGGGCGATACCGACTTCCGTCGCCTCGGCGTAGCGCATGACGTTGGTGAGCGATTCCTGAAGCATGCGGAACAGCGCCGTTGCCAGCGGATCGCCGCCGACGGCGTGGGCGCCGGAAAGATCGAGTTGCGCGCGAATCCCCGTCCGCCGGGAGAAGTCGTTGGCCATCCACTCGGCAGCGGCAGCGAATCCGAGGTCGTCCAGCATCAGCGGCCGCAGCTCGGAGGAAATGCGCCGCGCCTCCTCCACCGTACTGCTCACCAGCGATTTCATCGATTCGATTTTTTCCAGCATTTCCGGTTGTGAATTCTTCATGCGCCCGGACAACCAGGATAATTCGAGCTTCAGTCCGGTGAGTTTTTGCCCCAGTTCGTCGTGCAATTCGCGAGCAATCCGGGTCCGCTCATTCTCGCGCACATCCTGCAGTGCCGCCGACAGATCGCGCAATTGGCGATTGCTCTCCCGCAACCGGAGTTCGGCCTGATGGCGCTCGGAAACGTCGCGGAGAATGGCGGTCAGCAACAGTTCGCCGCCCGCCACGACGCGTGAAATCGTTGTCTCGACCGGGAATTCGAACCCCTTGCGATGGCGGCAGGTGATTTCCAAGGGGATCGGGCTCTCGCCACTGCCCGAGGCGGGTTGCGCGCCGACCTGCTGGCGCAGCGCCTCCAAGGCGGGTCCCGGAAGGAGTTGTTGCAGCGGTCGTCCGATCATCTCCGCGGCACCATAGCCAAACATTTTTTCGGCGGCGCGGTTGAATAGAACGATGCGCTCCTCGCGATTGACGGTGACGACCGCGTCGATCAGTGCCTGGACCGTGGCCAGCATGCGAGCGTCGCTCTCGGTGAGCGCATGCGCCAGCGCTTCCTCCCGCCGCAACTCCCGCGTCAGCCACCACCCGCCGAGGGCGATCGCCAACGACACCAGAAAGGCGCCCCAGGCGATCGATAACGCGGTGTTGCGCCATGGCGCCAGCGCCTCGTGCTCGTTGATGGCGACGCCGACGACGAGCGGAAACTTGTCGACGGCGCGGTAGGCGACCGAGCGGCGGACTTGGGCATCCTCCACCAGGATTTCCACTTCGTTCGTGCCTTTTTGCCCCAGCGTCTTCATTTCGGCGATGGCACGCTCGATCGCCGGCGCCTCCTTTGGCTGCGACATGACGAGCGTCCCGTCGCGCAGGAAGAGCAGGATATGGCTGGCGAAATCCCGGCCGATGGAGGCGTAAAGCGATTCGAAATAGCCGAGTTCGATATTCGCCACCACCACCCCCCGAAACTGGCCGTCAACATCCGCGAGGCGCCGGCTCAGGTGGAAGGTCCATTTACCGTCGATCATGTTGCGCGTCGGCTGCGAGATATAGACCTCGGACGCCTTGCGCTGGCCTTCCTTCCAGACGGAAAAATATTCGCGGGCCGCCACCGGGGGGCTTCGTACGTCGGCACTGCGCGAAGTGCTTCTTACCACGCCGTTGGCATCGACCAGAAACACCGAGGCGATTTGTGGCAACCCGGCGATGCGGGAACGCAACATCAGATGCATGATCGGGTGATCGAGTTCGAGCTTTTGCCCGATATTGTCGGAAAGGCGGTCCTGGAAGCCACGCAGCACGAGATCGACGCCTTCGAATGCCCGCGCCGTCTGCTCGCCGAGAACGCGGCTCAAGCTGACGATTCCGCCGCGCGCCTGGATCAGCTCGCGCTCGCGCAAATCCCACAATAGCGTGGTTGTGGCGACCAGCACGGCAACGACCGCGCCCACCGCGAGCAGCGCCACGGCGCGTATGGGAGGAATGCGCTTCTTGGCAATTGCAGAAAAAAAGGGGGAAAGCTTCAAGAGTCTTCCGTTTAAGTTGGAGGGCGGAGGCGCGAAATCCTGTCAGGCATTTTGCTACATCTGCTCGCGGACAGATAGGCGCCGAAGAGTCGCCCATCGCAAACCGCACCGAGAAGTCGTCAAAGTCGCGAACCGACCAGGATGCCCGGCCGCCGATGCGCCCTCCAAGCCCAAGGCGTGTTCACAATCAGGCGACGGTTGCGCGAGGGGATTGGCATGCTGCGGGGCAAGGCCCCCGCGAGCGCCGCGTGGTCATTCCACGCCAGCGAGAACTGCGCAGCTGCACGACATCGCCAGCCAAAGGAAGCGCAAACGTTCCGAAATCCCTGGCACCGATTTTCGCGAAACCAAGCGATAAATGCCATAAGCATCGCCGCCGCCTCGACCACGCGCCCTGGCGACTCCTCGAAGACCCGCGCCGAATCAAGATGTCAGCGGCGCAAGGCGGGGTCCGGTTAGGGTTTACCCTTAAGTAGGCGCACGCATTGCTCCTCGTCGATGCGGACACGAGAATGCGCCCAGGTTTCGTAATTACCTCAAACAAGAAACCGCACCACCCAACTTCAACAGAGGAGTCACCTTTCATGAACAAGAGAATCATCGGCGCCATCGCGGGCCTCTGCCTGCTCACCGCGGCGCCCCTTACCCAGGCCGCCAGCCTTCAGGGCGTCAGCGGCTTCAGCAACCCCGGGGCACTGACCATGCAAAAATACATCCCCGACGGCATGGCGCCCCAGGCGCCGCTCGTCGTCGTGCTGCATGGTTGCCAGCAAAACGGCAACGAATACTTTCAGGACACGGGCTGGAAGAAGCTCGCCGACCAACACAAATTCGCCCTGCTCGTTCCCACCCAAACCAGCAGCAACAATCAAAACAGCTGCTTCAACTGGTTCCAGCCGGAGGATTTTCAGCGCGGCAAGGGTGAAGCCGCTTCGATCGTCAACGCCATGGACAAGGTGATCGCCGACCACGGCCTCGACAACAAGCGCACCTTCGTCACCGGCGTCTCGGCGGGCGGCGCGATGACGCTCGCCTTGCTGGCCGCATACCCTGACCGCTTCAAGGGCGGCGCCTCGCACGCCGGGGTGCACTTCGGTTGCGCCAACAGCGTCTGGGCTGGATTGAGCTGCATGAACTCGACCGGCAGTGCAACCGCCGATCAGGTCAAGTCCGCCTATCCCGGCTACAACGGCCCCTGGCCGCAAGTGGTGGTGTTCCATGGCACGGCGGATCAGTACGTGACCTTCAGCCATCTCGGCAAGAACGTCAGTCAATGGACCGCCGTCCATGGCATCGACGCCGTTGCCGATTACAGCGCCACCATCGGCAATAGCGACGTCAAATACTACAACGATGCCAATGGCACGACGAAGGTCGCGAGTGTGGCCATCCAGGGCATGAAGCACGCCGTCGGCATCCACCCGGGCAGCGCCGACGAGGACTGCGGCATCGCCGCCACCGAGTACTATTCGAACCAGAACGTCTGCACCAGCTTCGTCGCCGGCAAGCTCTGGGGAATCATCGCCAGCAACGACGACGGTTTCGCGGGCGCGGGTTCGGGCGGTGGAACGACGACGACCTCCGGCACCACGACGACGACTCATGGCACCGGGACCACCACAACAACGTCGAGCACCCCAACCACCACCACCGGTGGGGCGTGTTTCACGGCCAACAACGTGACGCACGTGGCGAATCTGCGGGCCTATGTGATGTGGGGGATCACCTACGCCGTCGGTTCGAACCAGCGGATGGGTCTCTATAACGTGCTGACGACGACCAAGCTGCGCAAGACCGGCACCAACTACTACACAATCGATAGCAGCTGCCCGTAACGCGACTCTCCCGGCATCGAGATGCCGGGAAGCCTCACCCACGAAAAGGGCGTCCGCAAGGGCGCCTTTTCCGCATTCATAGTGCAAGCACGATTGTCACGCGAAGCCGGGGTGCTTTTGCGGCACCGCCCGGTTCGAGCACTGCTTGGTATTCATGCTGAAGCGCTGCGGCACAGTCGGGCGGAACGGAATCACTTCATGCTTCAACCACCAAATAAACCGCAAAGCCAGGATGGTTGTCGTAGTCATACGACTGCAGCAAAAAGCGCATCTCCGCTAAGCTTCATGTATTGTCCAGTGACATCGCATAAACCGGAGCACCCCGCTGGGCAAGCGGCCTTGCCGCCCGAATTTGGAATTCGCTAACCGGTCTTGGAGAACACATCATGCTCGTAAAACGCCAAGTATTTTCGATACCCACCTTTACCACCACCTCCGGCCGTGTATTGAAAGACGTGCGCATCGGCTACGAAACCTACGGCACCCTGAACGCCGCCCGCGACAATGCCATTCTCGTGTGCCACTACTTTGCCGGCACCGCGCACGCCGCTGGCAAATACGAAGAAAGCGACGCCGCGCCCGGCTGGTGGGAATGCGCCATCGGCCCGGGCAAGGCTTTCGATACGGATCGCTATTTCGTCATCTGTACCGACACCCTCTGCTGCCTGCCGGTATTCAACGGCAAAGTCGTGACCACCGGGCCGGCCACCATCGACCCGGATACCGGCAAGCCCTACAGTATTGATTTCCCGGTCATTCGCTATACCGATATCGTGCGCGTGCAAAAGGCGCTGATGGATTCGTTGCAGATCGAGCGGCTGGTGGCGGTCGCGGGGCCGTCGGCCGGTGGCTATCAGGCGCTGGAATGGTCGGTCGAATTCCCCGACATGGTGCCGCGCGCCATTGCCGTCGGCTCTCCCGGCATCGGCGGCGACGCCCATACCAACCTGGTCGGCGACTTGTGGACACGTCCGATCCGCAACGATCCCGCCTGGAAAGAAGGCCGTTACGATCTGTCCGACCCCCCGCGAATGGGCGTCGCCGAAGCTTTCCGGATCGCCGCCGTTTCCGCCATGACCTCGGATGGCGTCTCGCGCCAACTTGGCGGCATGGCACCCGCGGAAGCAGGCAAGGACCCCGCCGACTCCATTTTGAACGACTACATGTCGGCCAAGCTGGTCGGCATGGGCGGGGCGATGCAGGCGAAGGTCTGCGACGCCAATCACTATCTTTATCTCGTCCGCGCCGGGCAACTGTTCAACATTGAAGATCGCCTCGCCAAGGCGCGCGCCAAGTATCTTCTCGTCGCCGTGACTTCGGATCAGATCGCCTCGGTTTCGATGAATGAAGCCGCCGTGCAAAAGCTCAAGGCGCAGGGCCTGCGCGCCGAATTGAAGCTCATCGACACCCCGGGGGGACATATCGACGGGCTGGTGCAAGTGGGACTCATCAAGGAGGACATCGCACAATTCATCACAAGCGCATAAAATCGGCCTTGGCTCCGGAACCCTCCTGCCGCGTTCGCGACGCGACAGGAGGAGCGGTTCTGTAGGCCGTTCAGATTCGAACTGGGCTTCGGGTAGTTTTTTCGTTCTGAGGGGGGCGATATCTATGGCGAAGGCAAAAATTATCGGATCGGGCCTTTATGTTCCCGGAACTCCGATTCCGAATGAAGAACTGTGGTCGCTGATCGGCGGATCCTTCGATCAGGACAAACTGGAAAACAAGCTCGGCATGTTCCAGCGGCACATTGCCAAGTTGCGCGGCCTTCAGGAATTCACCACCGATTTCTCCACCAAGGCGGCAGAGGCGGCCATTGCCAACGCCGGCATCGACCCGATGGCGGTCGATCTCTTCATTGTCGGTACCGACACCCCGGAGTTCATTGCGCCCGGTTCCGCCGTCTGCGTGCAGGGCAGGATTCAAGGCAAACAGATGCTGACCGGTTGTTTCGACGTCAATGCCTCCTGCGCCGGCTTTACCACTTCCCTCGAAATCGCCGCCAAGATGATGGCCGGCGATCCGACCCTGAATCACGCCGTCGTGGTCGGCGTCTACAACATGCCGCCCTTCGTCAGGGACGGCGACATCTTCGGTCACGCCATCTTCGCCGATGGCGCCGGCGCCGTCGTGCTGCAACGGACCGAAGACAGCGACCCCTCCGGTTATGTCGGCGGGCAACTCATCTCGGACGGCACGCAGTGGGACTACATCGGCATCTACGCCGGCGGCTCGAAAAAACCGATCACCCACGAAAGGCTCGATCAGGGCGACTATGGCCTCCAGGTTCTGAAACCGCTGCCCGGGGACCGCAACATCAAGCTCTGGCCAGGGCTCGCCCGGCATCTGGCGGAGAAATGCGGCCTGCAAATCGAAGACCTGGATCACATCCTGTTCTCCCAGATCAACAAGGCGGTCATTACCGAAGTGATGGGGATGCTCGGTCTGCCACTTGAGAAGACGACCATGGTGATGGACAGGTATGGCTATACCGGCTCCGGAAGCGTGCCGATGGCGCTACATCACGCCTTGACCGAGGGCAGGATCCGGCGCGGCGACACGGTGATGCTGATCGCTTCCGGGGCGGGTTTCTTCGTCGGCAGCAACGTCTTCAGGTATTGATTCGCACGGCATGGCAGGCGGCGCGCTTAGCCGCTTGCCGTGAAGCGATCGAGCGCGCCGGTGACGCCGCGCATGACGCCCCTTCAAGCCGCCACGACGCCCGACTTGCCGGTTTGCTACACTTGCGCCTCCCGCGGATCGAACCCGCGCTCCGCCTTCCCTACCGCATCCATCCTCAATGCTCGATTTCAAACTCAATCACACCGACGGCGGCGCCCGCCGCGGCCGCCTGACGCTGGCCCATGGCGTCGTCGAAACGCCCGTCTTCATGCCGGTCGGCACCTACGGCACGGTCAAGGCGATGACGCCGACCATGCTCGCCGATATCGGCGCGCAAATCTGCCTCGGCAATACCTTCCACCTCTGGCTGCGGCCCGGGCTGGAGGTCATCCGCGCTCACGGCGGCCTGCACCGCTTCATGGCCTGGGACAAGCCCATCCTCACCGACTCCGGCGGCTTCCAGGTCTTTTCGCTCGGCGCCATGCGCAAGATCACCGAGGAAGGCGTCAAGTTCTCCTCGCCCATCGACGGCGCCAAGCTCTTCCTGACGCCCGAGGAATCCATGCGCATCCAGCATGTGCTGAATTCCGACATCGTCATGATTTTCGACGAATGCACGCCCTTCCCGGCGACGCCCGATGAAGCGGCCAAATCGATGCGGCTTTCCCTGCGCTGGGCGCAGCGTTCGATGGACGAGCACCGTCGCCTGGAAAACACCAACGCCCTCTTCGGCATCGTCCAGGGCGGCATGTACGAGGATTTGCGCGACGAGTCGCTCGCCGGGCTCGACGCCATCGGCTTCGACGGCATGGCCATCGGCGGTCTCTCGGTCGGCGAACCCAAGGACGACATGGCGCGCATCCTAGCCCACACCACGCCACGCCTGCCGGTGCACAAGCCGCGCTACCTGATGGGCGTCGGCACGCCCGAGGACCTCGTTGCCGGCGTCCAGGCCGGTATCGACATGTTCGATTGCGTCATGCCGACGCGCAACGCCCGCAACGGCCACCTGTTCACCCGCTTCGGCGACGTCCGCATCAAGAATGCCTTCCACAAGCACGACACCCGCCCGCTCGATGAATCCTGCACTTGTTACACCTGCCGCAATTTCACCCGTGCTTATCTGCACCACCTTTTCCGCGCCGGTGAAATCCTGGGCGCCATGCTTAACACCATCCACAACCTGCATTACTACCAGACGCTGATGGCAGAGCTACGTGCTGGCATCGAGGCGGGAACACTGGCGCAGACGGTCGCCGAATTCCATCGCTGCCGCGGGGCTGAAACCCTCTGACGGGGTGATAGAATTGCGCGTTTCAGATAAATATATTCAGGAGAGCACGCCATGATCAGCCTCGCCCATGCCCAGCAGGCCGCCGGCCAAACGCAGGACTACACCGGCATCATCATGATGGTCGTCATGTTCGCCGTCATCTGGTTCCTCATGATCCGGCCGCAGCAAAGGAAGATGAAGGAACACAAGGCGCTGATCGATGCGCTGCAAAAGGGCGATGAAGTCGTCACCCAAGGCGGCGTCGTCGGCCGCATCAGCAAGGTGAACGACAACTACGTCACCATCGAGATCGCCGAAGGCAAGGATGGCCCGGTCGAAATCCTGGTCCAGCGCCCCGCCGTTTCTCTCGTCCTGCCCAAAGGCACGTTGAAGAACCTCTAACCGGACCGCGCCGGGAATGCCGGGCCGACGCCCGCCGCGTTCCCGTTCACGCCGCCCAGCACTCGCAGCCATCGCGCCCCCATCCCATGAACAAGTATCCGCTCTGGAAAAACCTCACCGTCGTCATCGCGATGGTGCTCGGCTTCATCTACACGCTCCCGAATTTTTTCGGCGAATCGCCGGCGGTGCAGTTGTCCAGCGCCAAGGCAACGCTCAAGGTCGATGCCGCCGCGCTCAACCGCGCCGAAGAAGTCCTCAAGTCGGCCGGCATTGTCCATGACGGCATCCAGCTCGACACCAACGGCGTCAAGACCCGTTTCAAGGACACCGACACCCAGTTGAAGGCCAAGGACGCCCTGGAAAAGGCGTTCAATCCCGACCGCAACGATCCACAGTACGTCGTCGCCCTCAACCTGCTTTCGGCCTCCCCACGTTGGCTGACCAGCCTGCATGCGCTGCCGATGTACCTCGGCCTCGATCTGCGCGGCGGCGTGCACTTCCTGCTGCAAGTCGACATGAAGGGCGCGCTGACCAAGCGCCTCGATTCAGTTGGCGCCGACCTGCGCAGCCTGATGCGCGACAAGAATATCCGTCATTCCGGCATCAGCCGTGAAGGCGAACGTCTGGTGATCAAGTTCAGCGCCGCCGATGTGCGCGACAAGGCAAAAGCGCTGCTGGCCGACCAGCAAGGCGATCTCGCCGTGCTCGAACAGAACGACGGCAGCGACTTCAAGCTCATCGCCTCGCTGAAGCCCGAAGCGATCAAGCGCCTGCAGGAATTCGCCATCAAGCAGAATATCCAGACTCTGCATAACCGCATCAACGAGCTCGGCGTCGCCGAGCCGGTGATCCAGCAACAGGGCGCCGACCGCATCGTCGTCCAGTTGCCCGGCGTGCAGGACACCGCCAAGGCCAAGGACATCCTCGGCCGCACGGCCACCCTTGAAGTGCGCATGGTGGATGACTCGGCCGGCGCGCTCGAAGCCGCGCTCAACGGCAACCCGCCCTTCGGCACCGAGATCTACACCGAGCGCGGCGCCAATAAGCTGCTGGTCAAGAAGCAGGTGGTGTTGACTGGCGACCGTCTCACCGACGCCCAGCCCGGCTTCGACAATCAGACCAGCGAAGCGGCGGTGCACCTGACCCTCGACTCCGCTGGCGCCCGCATCTTCAAGGACATCACCCGCGACAACGTCGGCAAGCGCATGGCCATCCTGCTCATCGAGAAGGGCAAGGGCGAAGTCGTCACCGCGCCCGTGATCCGCAGCGAAATCGGCGGCGGCCGCGTCCAGATTTCCGGCAAGATGACCACCCAGGAAGCCAACGACGTCGCCCTGCTGCTGCGTGCCGGCTCCCTCGCGGCGCCGATGGACATCGTCGAGGAACGCACCATCGGCCCCAGCCTCGGCGCCGAGAACATCACCAAGGGCTTCCATTCGACCCTCTGGGGCTTTGCCGCCATCGCCGCGTTCATGATTCTTTACTACCGGATGTTCGGCGTGGTCTCGGTGCTGGCGCTGGCCTGCAACCTGCTGTTCCTGATCGCGCTGCTCTCGTTGCTGCAGGCGACGCTGACCCTGCCCGGCATCGCCGCCATCGCGCTGACGCTCGGCATGGCGATCGACGCCAACGTGCTGATCAACGAGCGGATACGAGAGGAACTGCGCAGCGGCATGCCGCCGCAATCGGCGATCAACGAGGGTTACGAGCGCGCCTTCGGGACCATCCTCGACTCCAACATCACCACCCTCATCGCCGGTCTGGCATTGCTCATCTTCGGTTCCGGCCCGGTGCGCGGCTTCGCCGTGGTGCACTGTCTCGGCATCCTCACTTCCATTTTCTCCGCTGTCGTCGTTTCGCGCGGCCTGGTCAATCTCATCTACGGCGGCCGCAAGAAACTCGCGACGCTCGCCATCGGCCAGGTGTGGAAGCCCGGCGTCGCCACCAAGTAAGGGGAAGGCAACATGGAATTTTTCCGCATCAAAAAAGACATCCCCTTCATGCGCCATGCGCTGAAGTTCAACATCATTTCGCTCGTCACCTTCCTGCTTGCCGTCGGCTTTCTCTTCGCCAAGGGCCTGCATCTGTCGGTCGAGTTCACCGGCGGCACCCTGATTGAAGTGAAGTATGAGCAGGCGGCCGATCTGGAGAAGATTCGGGGCGCATTGGGCAAGGGCGGCTACACCGATTTCTCGGTGCTGAACTTCGGTTCCTCACAGGACGTGCTCATTCGCCTGCCGCTCAAGGGCGAGCAGAACAGCGCCAAGCTGGGCGAAAAGATCATGCAGACGCTCTCCGCCGAAGCACCGGGCGCCAAGCTCCAGCGTGTCGAATTCGTCGGCCCGCAGGTCGGCCGGGAACTGGCAGAGAACGGCGCCATGGCGCTGCTCTTGGTGATCGTCGGCATCGTCATCTACCTGGCCTTCCGTTTCGAGTGGCGATTCTCGGTCTCGGCCATCATCGCCAACCTGCACGACGTCATCATCATCTTGGGCTTCTTCGCCTTCTTCCAGTGGGAGTTCTCGCTCTCGGTGCTGGCGGCGGT
>JAPUEC010000047.1 GCA_027492775.1 Rhodocyclaceae bacterium | reverse complement strand
CCGGCACGGTGATCGGGTTGGCGGCGAGCAGGGCTTCCATGACCTGGTCCTTGAGACGACCCTCGATCCGGCGCTTCACTTCGCGCTTGAGGTTGGCTTCGATTTCGCTGCGCATCTTGGCAAGGTCGCCGTCGGCAATGCCCATGCTTCTGGCGAATTCGGCATCCACCTCGGGCAGCTTGGGCGCCATCACCTGCTTCACGGTCACTTCGAATTGGACGGTCTGGCCGGCAAGATCCTTGGAGAAATACTCGGCCGGGAAAGTCATGTCGAAAGTCTTGCTCTCGCCGGCTTTCAAGCCTTCAACGGCATTTTCGAATTCGGGCAGCATGGTGCCTTGGCCGAGGACGAAGGGATAGTCGTTGGCAGCGCCGCCCTGGAAGGGCTCGCCGTCCTTTTTGCCGAGAAAATCGACAACGACGCGGTCTTCCTTGGCGGCGGCACGGTCGGTTGGCTCATGGCGCACGCGCTGCTGGCGCAGGATTTCCAGGGTCTTATCGACTTCCGCCTCGGTGACTTCGAATGTTGGGCGTTCGATTTCGGCAGCCGAGAGATCGCCGGGAGTGAATTGTGGATAAACCTCGAAGATGGCGGAAAACTCAAGATGGGTCTTGCTGTCGCTCACCTTCGGTTCAATGCGGGGATAACCGGCCACGCGCAGTTTCTGGCTGTCGACGGCGGCGCCGAAAGCCTGGTCGAGCGCTTCGGAGAGCACGTCATGGCGTGCTTGATCGCCATACTGTTGCTTGACGATGCTGAGCGGCACCTTGCCGGGGCGGAAGCCGGGCATCTTGACATTCTTGCCCATGCGCTTGAGACGCTGCTCCATGTCTTTTTCGACATCGGCGATGGAAATGGAGAGATCGAGGCGGCGTTCGAGGGCGTTGGCTTGTGTGGTGGGGGCTTCCATGAAAATTCCTTGGTTTAGATGGGCCAATTCTTAAGAGCGAGCGATTCTATCATGGCCTTGAACGTCGAACGAGTCGGACGGTGGGTTGCGGTTTGAGGCCGAGGCGTGTTCTTGATTGGCGGCTCTTCCCCGGTTGTCGGGTCGCCTTAATGAGTAGACAGCCCTTCGGGATATTGGATAGAATTCGCGCCTCTTGTCGTGGCCCTCGCGGTCGCGGCCGGACAACGGCGGCGTTAGCTCAGTTGGTAGAGCATCGGATTGTGATTCCGATGGTCGTGGGTTCGATCCCCATACGTCGCCCCAGAATTCACAGGCCTAGTGCGGTTAGTGGTCACTACGCTTCATAAGATGAAAAGGCGTTTTCCTAAGATGCCTTTTCCATCAATGCATTCAAATACCCAGATAGCATCGAGAGAAAAGCTGCGTCGCCGAACTGGTTGATGGCAATGTTGGCCATCGTGGTAACGACTCGGATGTTGTCCTTGGTGTATCCCACCGAGCTGTCAATGCGATCGATGCTAGGGGCAAATGGACGCACGCGATTCGTGGTGGCGCGATGGCTGAAAGGTGACTTGGTTAGCTCGCAAAAGCCATTTGATCGCAGGAGGACTCTGGAGATGTCTTCCAGCGAGATCGAGAACTCGATTCCACGGCGTTTTGCCCCTTTCTTGGCCAGTTCGAAAAGCCGGACGGCCTCGCTTTCGGTAGCAATACTTGGCATCCAGCGCAGATCATTGTGGGCCGCCATCAACTCGCGATACTTCTCGATGGCCTCATCGAGACGATGCCCGAGTCCGATATACCGATTGTCGGGCGAAATCATGTAGTAGGTCGGACGCCGCTTGCCCTCCCGCTTGTACATGCGGGGCGGAAATCCATCCGCTGCGGCGCTGCTGCAACTGGCCGATGAGAACGAAGAGCTCGTGCGGGAGGCGGCGGCCTCGGCCGGCATCCTCGAAGGGAGCAGCCGGGTGATGGAGAAGGTTTTGGATTCGGGCGAGGAGGAGGGCGATGCTCCTGCCGGCACCCCCGAACCGGCAGAGCAGGAGGTTCGTGAGACGGTGATGCCGCCCGAAGTGCTTCCCGCAGCGGAAGCGGTGCCGGCGAAGCGGGCGGCATCGCATCCGGCGGGCGAGCCGGGCATCGATCTTGAGGACGTCTATGCCCTGGCCGACCAATTGGGGGTTGCGGCGGAGCGCTATACGGCCTATGCGGCGAAGCGCTGGGGCACGGGCTGGAAACTCAATGCAAACGGCCGCCGGCGGGCGGCCGAAGAACTGCGGCGCTACGCAGGCGACCCGCGCGCCTTCGACGACAAGCTCACGCATGAGCTCGATGTGTTTTCGTGAGGGGGGATGCGATGATCAAGATTGCCCACTTCTCGGACCTTCATTATGGTTCGAAGACCCTCACCGAAGCGGATAACTGCTTTTCCAGCGCCGTCGACACCGCCATCGGGCGGGGCGTGGACTGCGCCGTGATCTCCGGGGATGCGACCGACCATGCGCTGGACGTGCATGCGCCGGCGGTGGCGGCGCTCGCAAAAAACGTGCGGCGCCTGGCCGACCATTGCCCCGTCGTCATGCTGCAGGGCACGTATTCGCACGAGCCGCCGGGGACCCTCGACATCTTTCGGCTTCTCGGCGGGCGCTATCCCGTCCATGTGGCGGATCGCATCGGGCAGGTCGCATTGAGCGGCGGGCAATGGCATGCGTCTTCCGGCTGGTCTTTCGTTACGCTCCCCACGGGTTGCGATGCCCTGTTGACCGTGGTGCCGACGGTCAATAAGGCGGCTGTGGCGGCGGTGTGTGGCGCTGCCGGCGCCGGAGAGGCGCTCGGGAATCATCTGGCGCAACTCTTGGCGGGCTTTGGCGCAATTAACGCCTTAGCCCGCCGGGCCGGCATTCCGACGGTCGGTATCTCCCACGGAACGGTCAACGGCTGCTTGACCGAACACGGCGTGCCGATGGCTGGGCTCGATCACGAGTTCACCGCTGGCGCGCTATTTTCCGCCGGCACCAGCGCTTTCCTCCTGGGCCATATCCACAAGCACCAAAGCTGGCAGGACGGGGAACGCCGCATCGCCTATGCGGGGTCGATTGGCCGGTTTCACTTCGGCGAGCAGGGTGCGAAAGGCTTTCTGGAATGGGAAGTTGATGCAGAGGGTGCCTGCTTGCGACTCATCGAGACACCGGCGCGACGCAATGTCGAAATTGCCTTTGACGGTCTGCCGGACATGGCCGAACTGGCCGAGATCGCGCGCCAGCCCGGCATCCAGGGAGCGCACCTGCGGCTACGCTGGAATGTTCCGGAAGAGGCACGCCATCAAGTCGATCGAAAGGCGCTCGCGGCCTTGTTCGCCGGTGCGGCGGAAGTGAAATTGGAAGGGCGCGTCATTCCAGTCGTCCGGGCGCGCGCGGCCGGCATTTCCCGCCAGGGTACGCTCGCCATGAAGATCGAATCCTGGGCCCAGACCACCGCTGTGACGCCGGCCCCGCTGATCGAGTGCTTGGCGAGGTTGCAAATCCACGACCCGGAACGGATCGCCGCCGAGGTGTTGGGCAGCACTGAGGACGACACAGCCCCACCAACGGCAGCTGCGGCCTCGCCCGACGGAAGATCGCAGCAAACGCTGCCCCTTGGGGACGACCAGGCCCTCGTGCCCGTTTAGAGACTTGGACCCGCGCTTCATTTGGAGAATTCACCATGAAACCCCTTTTCCTGACCCTGCAGGGCTTTCGCGGCATCCGCGATGGCCTTGGCCGAGATTCGATTACGCTGGATCTCGAAGCACTTGCTGGCGATGCCGCCCTGGTGGCCCTGAAGGGTGCCAACGGACGCGGCAAGACCACGCTCCTCGACAACTTGACCCCTTTCCTGGTGATGCCTTCGCGGGCGGGCGCCGACGGTCTTGGATCGTTCTCCTACTACGATCACGTCCATCTTCCCGAGTCCCTCAAGGATTTGACATGGGAGCATGAGGGAAGCCGCTATCGCTCCCAAGTCGTCATCCGCCTGAACGGCCGGCGCCGGACGGAAGCCTTTCTCCTCGTTCAAAAAGACGCCGGTTGGGAGCCGCTACGCCTTGCCGATGGCACCGTTTCGGATGGGAAGGTCGAGACTTACAACCGTTGCGTGACCGAACTACTCGGCAGCCCGGAGACTTTTTTTACATCGGTGTTCTCTGCCCAGGGGCGGCGGCAGCTCTCGTCCTACAAGAACGCGGAGATCAAGGCGCTGCTCACGGATTTGCTGGGTCTCGATGAGATTCGGGTTCTAGGAGCCAAGGCTTCAGAGACGGCGAAGCTGATTCGGGCCGGACTCGCGGCGCGCCGGGCTGAGCTTGCGCGCGTAAGCGACGATATCGCAGAAACTCAGGCGGCGCTGGCGCGGCTGGGGGATGTCGAAGCTCGGATCGCGGCGGCTACCAAGGCCCATGCCCTCGCCCAAAACACCTGCGAGCAGGCGCGGGAAGCGGTCACCCGACTGTCACATCAGCGCGAAGGGGCGCGGCAGTGGGCGCTTCGCCGAGCGGAACTCGTGAGCGAACAGGATGAGGCGCGCCATGCCGGTCAGGTTGCTGGCAGGCGGCTCGATGAAGAGGATCGACGAGAAGTTACCCGCCTTCAGACGCTGGAGCGTCGTATTGCCGAGCGGCAGAGCGCCCGGGAAGCCGAACGGCTTCGGCGTATCGAACGCGAAACTCGACTGCAGCGGACATTGGCGCTCGCCGCGAGCGTTCGCCATGCGCAGCGGCGCCTCGGTCTTTCGCAAACCGTGGTGACGGCAAGAGAAACACGTCTTGAAACGGTCCGGACGAAGGCTGCACAGCGCCAGCGCTGGGAGGCGGTTTGCCGGGAACAGGAGGAGCGCATGGCCGCGCTCGAGCGTCAGGCGGGGCAGGCCGCGCTCCGCGCCCAGGAGATATCCCGGCGCTTGGCGCTCAGCGACACCGTTCCATGCGTCGGCACGGATCTGCAGGGCCGGTGCCAACTGCTGGTCGATGCGCTGGAGGCGAAGCGCCTCATGCCGAGCGCAGAACGGGAATTGCGCACGCTGGAAGAGGAGCGCCGCCAGGCGATGACGCGCAAGGACGAGGCTTGCCGTGCGCTGCAAGCGCTCGGGGCGCCGGCGGAGGAACTCACGACGGCGATGCGGCGGCTTCAGCAGGCGCGCCAGCGTGCCGAGGCCTATGGACGGATTGCGGCGCGGAGCGATGAAATGTCGGAGGCGGCCCACGAACTTGCCCGGATTCAGGCGGACGGGCAGGGCGAGGCTGGTATGGCGACGGAGTGCCGGATCGCGCGGGAAGAGGCAGCGGAGCGACAGGACATCGAGACGGCACGGGCACAAATTGCGGCGCGGCGCCGGGTCGAGGCGAATGCGCTGCAGGAGAAACTGGCGTGGATTGCTCAAGTGCTCACGCAACTGCCCCCAGCATTCGACGAGCGCTTGCTCGCCGAAGCCCAAGCCAGGGCGGGAATGGCGGCACGGCACCTCGAGCAGGTAGACGCCGAGCGGCTGGAGACAATCCGCTCCGAGCAGGGGGCTAAAGAATATGCGCATCGTCTTCAAACGCTTCAGTCTCGCCGGGATTTGGCGCAGCGGCAGATTGCCGAAATCGAACGGGCGCTGGAAGTCTGGGCGCTACTCGTGAAAGCCCTGTCGCACGATGGCGTAATCGCGCTCGCGATCGACGATGCGGGACCGCAATTGGCGGCGTTGGCCAACGACCTTCTGCTGGCTTGCTACGGGGCACGGTTTAGCTTGTCCATCCGGACGCTGGTGGAGACGGCCAAAGGCGAGGCCAGGGAAGGTTTCGACATTGTGGTCCATGATGCCGATTCCGGACAGAGCAAGAGCGTGGCCGACATGAGCGGTGGCGAGCGCGTCTGGATCAACGAGTGTTTGACCCGCGCTATTGCCCTTTACCTGGCCCAGCAGTCGGGTCGCCGGTATGAGACGCTCTTTTCCGATGAGGCGGATGGGCCGCTCGACCCGGAGCGCAAGCGAATGTTCATTGCCATGAAGCGCGAAGTGCTGCGGCTCGGACACTACGAGCGGGAGGTATTCATTTCCCAAACCCCTGAGCTTGCGCAACTGGCGGATGCGTCCATCGATTTGGACGATATGGCATGCAACATAAATAAGGAATGATGCATTTCGCAAGGGGCCGTGTGGAACGCATGATCGCGTCGTCGTTAATCGAGGTCCGCTCCGAGTCGGCTGGAAATCCTTCTCTTCAAACCGCGTGCTCAGAAGAGTGATGCGGAATCTGAATTCGGCACTCCGATAATCGGCGCCCCGGCCAAGACGTCGATTGCCGGAGGACGAATGAGTGCTTCGACATCACACAGGTCGCCTCGAAGCCACCGGTCTGCAAATACTGGCTCAATGGAGACGACGCTACGCTTGTCTTGTTGATTTGCAGGCAGCGTGGGATCGGGCTTGTGCATGCGAGACATGATCGGATGATCGTCAGGACAGTTCGGGATCGCCCCGGGTTGAGACAACTGCTGCGATTGCGTTGGGCCATGGCTTACTCCATCATCCGTTATGGAAGGTGGCGTCGCATCGGGTACGTCGTCTTGCTCACTCTCTCTAACGGGATGTCGTCCCGGTGGCTGCGAACCGCCGGGCCGGCTCACCAGTGTCGATGACGTCACCCAGGACCAGGCTAACCCGCGGGCAAAATGCACCATTGCCATTCCGGTCTTCCGCAGCACCGCTTTCCACCTTGCCACAACACACTCGCCGCGTGTTTCTTCGGGACGATTTGCGGCATAGGCCCGATTACTTCGCTGATCATCCGCTTTGACCAGCTCATGCCGATGCTGGCCACCCTCGAAATCGACGGCATCATCACCAAAAAGGAACTGGATCTGCAGGTGGCCGGCTACAAAAAACTCGCGAACTCGCCAATGGGGTGCGCAAGCGCATGAATCAGCTGTCAGTGGAGAGTGACAGTGCCGCAGCGGCATCCGGGAACAAGACTGCCCAGGTCATCCCGATGACAGGAAAGGTTTCTTCAGAAACTAGCGACGACCATCGCGCTGGCGAATCGGCGATTCCAACGCCAGAAATACCTGTTGCACCAGTAAAGACGAGCGAACTCGCCTTTCCAATTGCAGCTTCATAGTTGAAGCGACTAGTGTTGGTTATGCTCGCATTAGCTGCATCCGAGCTTCCACTCCATGGGAGCAAAGCCGGAATTTGTGGACTTATAAAGGGAATCACCGAAAAAAGGAATAAACGTACGTTAAACCAGTCATCGAACTTGGTTGCATCGTTTACAAGCTGCGGTTTGCGGCATACCGATGTGTTTCCGGGACGTGGGATGCCGTCTTGCCATTGGGCTCAATCGCTTGTGACAACCCGTCAAGAATGCCGCAGTGGGCCGCGGCTCGTGCTTCGCCACACCGCTCACGCAGGTCTTTTAGTTGTTTCTCCAGTTCCTGGAGTTCTTGCATCCGTTGAGCAACGTGTCCGATATGTCGGTCAAGCAGTCTATTCACATCCGCACAGTTTTCCTGGGGTGACTCCTTGAAGTGCAGCAAGACCCGGATCTCGTCCAACGTCATATCCAGACCGCGGCAACGCCGAATAAAGAATAGCCGCTGGACATGGGCTTTTCCGTAGATGCGGTAGTTGCCTTCGCTACGGGCAGGCACGGGCAGCAGCCCATCACGCTCGTAATAGCGGATGGTTTCCACATTCGTTCCGGCAAGGCGGGCTAGTTCGCCAATTTTCATTTTCGTCTCCTGACGTTCAAACGGACCGAGCCGGTTGGAGCATGATAATCGCCATACCGGCCAGTGATACCCCACTGCCGACAAGATCCCATCGGGTCGGCACAACGCCATCGATCCGCCAAAGCCAGATCAGAGCAATCACTACGTAGACACCCCCGTAGGCGGCGTAGATTCGTCCAGCGGCACCGGGGTGCAGGGTTAGCAGCCAGGCAAACAGCCCCAAGAAAACGGCGGAAGGGATCAAGAGCCAAGGTGAACGCTGCTGCGTCAGCACCAGCCACGGCAGATAGCAGCCGAGAACTTCGGCCAGCGCGGTTATGGCGAACAATCCTAGAACTTTAAGAAACTCAAGCATTGGTTCGGCTCCAACTATTTTCAATTATTGTAACCACTTGACTCTGTAGCAACTCTAAGGTTTCTAATGCAGAAACAAGGAGAACGCCATAAATCTTGATCACAACCCGAAGGCCATTCAGGAAAGCGCCCATGGCGGATGTGCCGGTGGCTGTTCAGCAACTGGGCCCGCAGTCGCTGAAATCCCGGCAGGCGCCGATTCCGCTCAAAGCGATGGCGTGTCCATTTTCTTGATTCCAAGCATGGACTGCTCGAACGAGGAAAATGACATCCGTCGGGCGGTGGCCGGTATCGACGGCATCCGTTCCCTGCGTTTCCAGCTGTCAGCACGCACCGTTTCGATAGATGCAACGATGGATGCCCTTGATGCAGCCTTAGTCGCTATCCGCAAAGCCGGGTTCAGCCCCAAAGCGGTTTCGGCAGATCAGGCAGCGAATAAAAACGCCGACGTCAATGAGCTATGGCGAAGCATTGTGGCACTGGGCTTGGCCATCGGCGCAGAAGCGCTGGATTTCTTCGCGCCCGACACATTGCCTTTCAAGGGCTTCGGAATGGCACTAGCCGCCGTCTCCATCTGGCTGTCCGGCATTTCTACCTACAGCAAAGGTGTGGCGGCATTGCGGCGCGGGCAGCTGAACATGAATGCGCTGATGGGTGTGGCGGTGACTGGTGCCTTCTTGATCGGCCAGTGGCCGGAGGCGGCGATGGTCATGGCTTTGTACGCCATTGCCGAACTGATCGAGGCCCGCTCCGTGGATCGGGCGCGTAATGCCATCAAGGGCCTGCTCGACTTGACACCGCAGACGGCAGAAGTTCGGCAGGCTGATGGCACGTGGCTGGAAGTACCGGCCACAGAGGTAACGCTGGAGGCCTGCGTTCGGGTCAAACCCGGCGCCCGGATACCGCTCGATGGTCAAGTGACGGCAGGAACCAGTGCGGTCAATCAGGCGCCGGTCACCGGCGAAAGTATCCCGATTGACAAAGTGGCGGGCGACCCGGTATTCGCCGGTACGATCAATGAAACCGGCATCTTGGAGTTCCGTGTGACGGCCGCTGCCGACAACACCACGCTGGCCCGCATCATTCACGCGGTCGAACAGGCGCAGGGGACACAAGCACCGACCCAACGTTTCGTTGACCGGTTTGCCGCAATCTACACTCCGGCCATGTTCGCCATCGCGGTTGCCGTGGCCGTTCTGACGCCCTGGCTCCTCGGCTGGACCTGGACGCAGGCGCTTTACAAAGCCCTGGTGCTCCTGGTTATCGCTTGCCCCTGCGCGCTGGTGCTCGCCACGCCGGTAACGGTGGTCAGCGGGCTCGCGGCGGCGGCCCGACGCGGCATCCTGATCAAGGGCGGGGTCTATCTTGAGGAGGCGCGCACACTGCGGGTCATAGCCCTCGACAAGACCGGTACGATCACTGAAGGCAAACCCCGTCTGGTCGCCACAGAACTGCTGCCCTCGACGATCCCCGAACCCCAAGTGCTTGCCTGGGCGGCCAGCCTGGCCGGGCACTCGGACCATCCGGTCTCCAAAGCGATTGCGGCCGGTCTTAAGCTTCCGGAAAATGGCTTGACCGATTTTGTCGCACTTGCTGGACGAGGTGTTGAAGCTCGCACGGATGGCCAACTCCTCGTCCTCGGAAACCATCGCCTGATTGAGGAGCGCAACCTTTGCAGTGCAGAAATCGAGGCTCGCCTTCAGGTGCACGAGACACAAGGCAGAACGGTCACCATGCTGGCATCGACGCAGCAGGTGCTGGCGATTTTTGCAGTGGCGGACACCATCAAGGAAAGCTCTCAGGAGGCAGTGGCCGATTTGCACCGTCTCGGTGTCGTCTCGGTCATGCTGACCGGCGACAATGTGGCGACGGCTGCGAGCATCGCCAAGAAAGCCGGCATCGACGACGCCCGGGGCAATCTTCTCCCAGAAGACAAACTGGCGGCCATCGAAGATTTGCAACGTCGCTATGGCCCGACGGCGATGACCGGCGACGGCATCAACGACGCGCCCGCCTTGGCCCGAGCCAACATCGGTGTCGCAATGGGCGCTGCCGGGACGGACACGGCCATGGAGGCGGCCGACGTGGTGATTATGAACGATGACCTGCGGCGCATTCCGGAGACGATCCGGCTATCCCGAAAAACCCATGCCGTGCTCTGGCAGAACATCGCGCTGGCCTTGGGCATCAAGGCGGTGTTTCTTGGCCTGGCAGTGTTTGGAAACGCCACGATGTGGATGGCGGTATTCGCCGACATGGGGGCCAGCCTCTTGGTAGTCGCCAACGGCTTGCGCATCCTGAAAGTGAATCCGAAGGTATGACAACCCAACTTAGCGACAATTTTCTGTCCTGACCGGACCCTGTTACAATGCCCATCATGCGTCGCTGGCTTGCCATTCTCCTTCTCGTTTTCCTGCCTTTCCAGTTCTCCTGGGCGGCGGTCGCCGGCTATTGCCAGCACGAGACTGGCGCGGCGGCACAGCATTTGGGGCACCATGAACACAAGCACCATTCCGGCGGTGCCGATTCCTCCGATGCCAAGGCTCTCGGTGGCGGCATCGACGGCGACTGTGCCGTCTGTCATGCCAGTTGCGCCGCAGCGCTAACCGATATTGCGGCGGTTCCCGTAATGGCTACAACTTTCGTCGATCATTCTTGGCCTCCGGGCGTTTTGACTTCGCCGCCCGCGGTCGAACCCGAACGCCCCAACTGGTCCGTCTCCGCCTAATCGGCGGGGCGGGCGGTTCCCTGATTCGCTTTCCCTTCGCGTTGGCGGCCTGAGCCGCGCTACGCCTGGCGATCCGTTTTGGATCGCGCCCCGCCGATTCCCCGTGTGTCATTTCGTTTACGGAGAATCGGATGTCCCCAAGAAAAACTACCCGCATTGCCTCGATCATCGCGCTTATCGCGTTGACCGCTAACCCGCTGTGGGCGCAAAACACCCCAATCAAGAGGGTTGCCGCGCCGACCACCCTGCAACAGGCTTTCAATACCGCCTGGATGCGTCAACCCGAGGCGCAAAGCCTTGACACCCGGCGCGAGGCAGCCGATGCTCGCCGCCGGACCGCCGACACCTGGACCGCCGAACCGCCGACGCTTGAACTGTCCGGCAAAACAGATCAGGTTATGAAAAACGACGGCGCCCGCGAATACGTGGCTGGCGTTGCCTTGCCGCTGTGGCTGCCGGGCGAACGCTCCCGGCTCGGTTCGCTGGCCGAGGCCGAATCGAAAGCCGTCACCAGCCGGGCTACGGCCGCCCAACTGCGCACTGCCGCTGCCGTGCGCGACGCCTGGTGGTTCTGGCAACGCGCCAAGAGCGAACAGGCGCTGGCTCGTGAGCGGCTGAACAATGCCCAACGCCTGGCTAGCGACGTTGCCCGCCGGGTCAAAGCCGGCGACCTTGCGAAATCGGATCTTCACCAGGCCGAGGGGGCCGCCGCCACCGCCGAAGTAGCGCAGGCCGAAGCCAATGCTGCTCTGGGTGCCAGCGTCCAGCAACTGCGCGCTATCACGGGCACACTGCCGGCCGATAGCGCGGTGGATTCGCCTGAAACCGTACCCGCTGTCCCGGCCGATTTTACGACCCTGGACGCCAACCACCCGGCAGTCGCCGAACTGTTCGACCGCGCCGAGATGGCGCGTCGTGCCGCCGATCTGGCCAGCGTGCGGACCCGAAACAACCCGGAGCTGGTGCTGGCAACCACGCGCGAACGGGGGAGCTTTGGCGACGCCTACCAGCAGACTGTCACGCTCGGCGTGCGCATTCCCTTTGGCTCTGACAGCCGCACCCGGGCCAAAGTGGGGCTAGCTCGCGCCGAGGCAATTGAAATAGAAGGTCAGCTACGGCTTGAACGCGAGCGTCTGGCAGCCGATCTGGAAGCCGCCAAAGTCCGACTCGAATCGGCCCGCATCCAACTAACCGCCGCTGAAAAGCGGGCGCGTCTGGCCCGCGAGTCCCGAGGCTTCTTCGACAAGTCCTTCCGTCTGGGTGAAAGCGATTTGCCGACCCGCTTGCGTATCGAACTCGAAGCGGCCGAAGCCGAACGTCAGGTCGGCCGTGCCCGGATCGATTCGGCTGCCGCGATCTCCGCCTTGCGGCAGGCCATGGGCCTGCTCCCCGAACAAAAATAAGGAACTACAACATGAGAAGAACCCAATCACTGGCTGCCCTCGCATGCACAGCATGGATAGCCGCAACGGCGCCGATAGCGCTGGCTGGAGATGGCCATGACCACGGCGATGCGCCCGCCGCATCGTCCGGCCAGGCGCTGCCACGCTTTGCCGCCGCTTCCGAAACTTTCGAGTTGGTCGGGGTGGTCAATGGTAAGCGCCTGACCCTCTATCTCGACCGTTACGCCGACGGCAGTCCGGTCAAGGATGCCAAGCTGGAACTGGAGCTAGGCGGCGTCAAGGTGCCCGTCGAATCCCATGCCGAAGGCGAGTTCGAGGCGACGCTGGCCCAGGAGCTTCGGCCGGGCAGCCTCGCGGTGTCGGCCATAGTGGTCGCCGGTGCGGAAAGCGATCTGCTGGCCGGTGAACTCGACGTCCATAACGACGAGCCAGCCGACAAGGCAGCGCATGCCCATGGCTGGCGCGAATACATCATTTGGGCTGGTGCCGCTGCAGCCGTTCTGGTGGCGCTCCTGATTCTGGCGCGTCGTCTGCGCGCCGCCCGCAATGCCCGACTTGGAGATGCCGCATGAATTCCCGTATGGTACTGACCGCACTGTCCCTGGCATTACTGCTGACCACGCCGCTTGCTCAGGCCGGCGATGGCCATGATCATGGCGACGCGCCGCCGGCGGCATCCGGCAATGGCCCCCAGCGTTTGCCCGATGGCAGCGTCTTTCTGCCCAAGCCTGCCCAACGGCAGATTGGCGTGCGCACGCTCCTGGTCGAGGCGGGAGAACTGCCCAAGGCTACCGAACTGAGCGGCAAGGTCGTCATGGACCCCAACACCGGGGGCAAAGTGCAAGCCATCGTGGCCGGCCGGGTAACCCCGGGGCCGCGCGGATTGCCGCTACCCGGTCAGGTGGTCAAAAAGGGGGAAGTCCTAGCTTACGTGACGCCTGAAGTCGGCGGCAACAGCCGTTCGCTGGCCGAAAGTCGTCTGCGTCGCCTGCGCCAACTGTCCGACACCGTGCCGCGCAAGATGATCGAGGAAGCCGAAGCGGCTGTGGCCAACGAACAGTTGGTCGCGCCGGTCAGCGGCGTCATCGCTTCAGCCAATGTAGTCTCCGGGCAGGTGCTCGAAGCCCGGGAAACCTTGTTCGAGATCGTCAATCCGGAGCGGATGTTGATCGAGGCGCTGGCCTTCGATACGGCCATCGCCAACGACGTGGCCTCCGCCTTCATTGCCGTCGGCGACCAGAAGCTCCCGCTGAAGCTGCTGGGGGTCGCTCGCAGTCTGCGCGATCAGGCCTTGCCCTTGACCTTCCGGGGCGAAGGCAGCGCGCTGGCGGCGCTGGCAGTGGGCCAGCCGGTCAAGGTCTTCGTGCAAAGTCGCGGCACGGTGCAGGGGGTTCGCGTGCCCGCCGCTGCCCTGATGAAAAACCCGGCCAATCAGACCATCGTCTGGGTGAAAACCGCGCCCGAGCGTTTCGAGCCGCGCTCGGTGACGACCGAGCCCCTGGATGGCGCCAGCGTGGCGGTGACTTCCGGGTTGAAGGCGGGCGAGCGCGTGGCGGTCCGTGCTGCGACTCTGATCAACCAGGTCCGCTGACGGGAGCATTTATGAATCCGATTCTCGATTCAATACTGACTTGCCCTAAGTGTGGGCATGCAGAGACGCTGCATATGCCGACCGATTCCTGCGTGTTCTTTCATGAGTGCTCAGGCTGCAAAACCTTGTTGCGTCCGAAGCTGGGCGATTGCTGTGTTTTTTGCAGCTACGGCAGCGTTCCCTGTCCGCCAATCCAGCAGCAATCGGATTGCTGTAGCCAAGGGAGGGCTGACTAATGTTCAAGTGGCTACTCGACAACAGCCTTGCCAACCGCCTGCTGGTGATCATCGCCAGCCTGGTGCTGATGGGCTACGGCGCCTATACGCTGAGCCGAACGCCGGTGGATGTCTTCCCGGACCTCAACAAGCCGACCGTCACCATCATGACCGAGGCTGGCGGCATGGCCGCCGAGGAGGTGGAGCAACTGATTACCTTTCCGCTGGAAACGACCATGAACGGGCTGCCAGGCGTCGAAAGCGTTCGCTCGGTTTCCAGCGCCGGCCTGTCCTTCGTCTATGTCGCCTTCGACTGGACGACGGACATTTTTCGGGCGCGACAGATGGTTGCCGAACGCCTGTCCTCGATGGAGGAAGGACTCCCCACTGGCGTGGTGCCGCGCATGGGGCCGATCAGCTCGATCATGGGCGAGATCATGCAGATTGCCATCCCCATCGACACCACGAAAATTTCGCCGATGCAGGTGCGGGAATACGCCGACTGGGTGCTGCGTCCGCGCCTGATGGCAATTGCCGGCGTGGCGCAGGTGATTCCCATCGGCGGCGAGGTGCGCCAGTTCCAGGTTCAGCCGAACACCGTGCGAATGGCCGAATTGGGCATTTCGCATGAGCAGTTGGAAGGCGCTCTAAAAGGCTATTCATCCAATACTTCGGGCGGCTTCCTCGAACTCAATGGCCGCGAATACCTGATCCGCAACCTGGGTCGCACCTCGCGCCTCGACGACCTGAAGAATCTGGCGCTGACTGCTCGCAACGGCCAGCCCATTCTGCTCCGCCAGATTGCCGACGTGACCTTTGCTCCAGCCCTCAAACGCGGCGATGCCGGCTTCGAAGGCAAGCCAGCGGTCATTCTCGGCATCCAGAAACAACCAACCGCCGACACCATCCACCTGACCCGCAACATCGAAGCCGCAGTGGAGAATCTGAAGAAGTCGCTGCCGGCCGGCATGGAGGCGCCGAAGGTGACCTTCCGACAAGCGAGTTTCATTGAATCTTCCATCAGCACGCTGCAAGGCAAACTGATTGGCGCCTCGGTGTTCGTCGCCGTGATCCTGTTCTTTTTTCTGGGCACCCTGCGCCCGACGGTGATCGCGCTGACTGCCATTCCGGTGTCGATTTTCATGACGGCGCTGGTCTTCAAGTATTACGGGCTGTCGATCAACACCATGACGCTGGGTGGCCTGGCTATCGCCATCGGTGGGCTGGTCGATGATGCCGTGGTCGGTGTCGAGAACGTCCTGCGGCGGCTGAAAGAGGATCGGGCCAAGCATCACGATCACCGGATGCACCCCATCGAGCTGGTCGGACAGGCCACGATGGAAGTTCGGTCGGCCATCCTTTACGCGACGATCATCATCGTGCTGGTCTTCCTGCCACTGTTCGCCCTGCCGGGCATGGAAGGGCGCCTGTTCGTGCCGCTCGGTATCGCCTTCATCGTATCGACGCTGGCTTCGCTGGTCGTATCCGTAACGGTGACGCCGGTGCTCTCTTTCTACCTGCTGCCGCGCATGAAATCACTCGATCACGGCGACACCAAACTGCTGGCTTGGCTGAAGGCCGGTTACAGCCGCAGCCTGCAAGCCGTGCTCGACCGTCCTAAAGCCGCCTTGGCTGCCGGGGCCGCGGCCATCCTGGTCGCAGCCGCCGCTGTCCCGTTCTTTCCCAAAACCTTCCTGCCGCCGTTCAACGAAGGAACGCTGCTGGTCGGCCTGCGCCTCAATCCGGGCGTGACCTTGGCTGAATCTTCCGATCTGGCCCGCCAAGCGGAGGTGCTGGTCAAGGCCGTGCCCGAGGTGATCCACGTCGGCCGGCGCAGCGGCCGGGCCGAACTCGACGAGCATGCCGAGGGGGTCCATGTCAGCGAACTCGATGTCGGGCTCAAACCGGCTTCCGAACTGACCCGGTCGATGGGGGAAATCTCGGCGGACATCCGGAGTCGGTTGGCCAACCTGCCGGCGGCCATCGCCGTCGGACAGCCCATCTCGCACCGGATCGACCACATGCTCTCCGGCGTGCGCTCGCAGATTGCCATCAAGATTTTCGGTGACGACCTCGACACGCTACGCGGGCAGGCCGACGTGCTGCGCAGCAAACTGGCCGCCATCCCGGGCATCGCCGATCTGGAAATCGAGAAGCAGGTGCTGGCGCCGCAGATCAAGGTGCGGGTCGACTATGCGGCGGCGGCGCAATACGGCGTGCCGACGCCTCAAATCCTCGCCACCCTGCAAAGCCTGGTCGAAGGCGAGAAAGTGGCGCAGATCGTCGAAGGCAGCCGGCGCTTCGCTCTGGTCGTGCGCCTGCCGGAGTCGTCACGCTCCATCGAGGGCTTGGGCCAGATTCTGCTGGAAACGCCCAGCGGCCGCATCCCGCTCTCCAAAATTGCCACCATCGAGGATGGCGACGGCCCGAATCAGGTCAGCCGCGATGACGGCAAGCGGCGCATCGTGATTTCCGCCAATGCCCAGGGACGGGCGCTGTCGGAGATTGTTGAGGACATTCGCAAGGTGGTCGGCGAAATCAAGCTGCCAGAGGGCTATTTCGTCACCTTGGGCGGCCAGTTCCAGGCGCAGGAGGAAGCTTCCCGTCTGGTCGGCCTGCTCTCCATCGTGTCGCTGGTCCTGATGTTCGTGGTGCTGTTCAGTCGCTACAAGTCGGTCACGCTGTCGGCGCTGATCATGGCCAACATCCCGCTGGCCCTGGTCGGCGCCGTGCTCGGCCTGTGGATTTCCGGGCAGCCGCTGTCGGTTGCTGCCTTGATCGGCTTCATCACGCTGGCCGGCATCTCTGTGCGCAACGGCATTCTCAAGGTCAGCCACTACATCAACCTGATGCGCATGGAAGGCGAGAGCTTCGACCACAAAATGATTTTGCGTGGTTCGCTGGAGCGCCTGTCGCCGGTGTTGATGACGGCGCTGGTCACGGCTTTCGCGCTGGCGCCGCTGCTCTTCGAAGCTGAACAACCGGGCACGGAAATATTGCATCCGGTCGCCGTGGTGATTTTTTCGGGACTGATCAGTTCGACCCTGCTCGACACTTTCCTGACCCCTGCCATGTTCTGGCTGTTCGGCCGCAAGGACGTGGAACGCCTGATGGCTGACCGCGATATGGGTGCGCTTTGATTCTTACCTCACGAAAGGAACCTTCATGAAACCGATTCATTTGATTGCTGCCATTTCCCTGGGAGTTTCCGGACTCGCTTTTGCAGCGGGTGGTCACGAACATAAGCCACTCCACGGAGGCATCGTCACCGAGGTCAAGGATATGGATTACGAACTGGTCGCTAAACCGGAGCAGATCCAGTTGTTTGTGCGAGACCACGGCAAGCCAGCCAATATCTCTAAGGGATCGGCAAAACTGACCTTATTGACCGGTAACCAGAAGCAAGAGATCAATTTGCTACCTGATGGAGAACGTTTCCTCGCCAAGGGAATGTTTACCGTTTCGCCGGGCACCAAAGCCTTAGCGCAAGTGAGCCTTGGTGGACCGGCGGTCATGGTGCGATGCGTTCTGAAATAATGCCGCCGGCGATACCGTGGCCTTCGGGGAGTCACCCGACTGGCCGAGGTGTACAAGCCATTGGGTGGGCAACCTGGTTGAGCGACTTCTCTCTAACGCTGCCGCCAACTGTCGCGGAATCGTAGTTCGGAAGATCTGCCATGCCCCGACTCGAACTTGCCATCCGGACCATACACGCTGACCGACATCCTCTTGGTCTGGTCGATGATCCTCGTGGTGTTCGGAGGTTTCTGGCTTCTCAATCGTTACTTCAAGAAAAGCCAAGAATAGAAGTCTTACCCCAGACGACTTGCGGACCGCTATACCGACACGCAAGAAACGTCGCGAATGAAGTGATCTACCGCCGTGACTATTCTCAACATGCTGGTCGTTCCAGCGCTTTATCTGCGTTTTGGCACCATTGCCACCGCACAACAAAGGATCCAATCATGAACAAAACCCTACTTATTGCCTTGCTCGCCATCGGACTTGCAGGGTGCGCCAGCACGACCGATCTGCCTACTGGCTATGCCATGGACGCAAGCGGGGAGGAAGGTCTAGCCATCGCCTCATTCACGCTGACCGGCAAGACGCTTAACCAGTATTCTGATTTCGAATTCCGGATTCGAGAGGCAACGCCGGAAACCGGCGAGGCGGTCGTAACCCAACGCCGCTTCGATTCCGCGGCGCAGCATGCAAAATGGGCGGCCAGTGGCCCAGCCCGCACCGTTCTGGACTGGCCGGTCGTCGTTAAGGGAACTCGCTCCTCGGAAGTGCTCGATATTAACGAGAATGGCATCGCCAAGGGACGCCTAGCTTTCCTCAGGCTACCTGCCGGGGAGTATGAGCTTTACACCTGGAAACTGAGAGAGACCGATGCCTTTGGCCGCGTTGAGCATGGCCCCTCGAAAAGTTTCAGTTACCGCTTCAGGGTTAAACCTGGTAGCGCGACCTACCTCGGTCAACTCGATTTGCGGATGGATGGAAAGGGGGCGGTGATTACAGTTAGCGACCGTCGCCCCCGCGATTTCGCCCTCATTCGACAAAAATTTCCTGCCATCGACCCGACGCAGATTCATGCCGACGTTCGGCAAATCGAACCCTGATGCCGTCGACAACCCTGCAGTCAAAAGGAAAATGATGTTTAGAACCAGCGTATTTACCGCCGCATTACTACTGGCGGCTTGCTCCTCGACAGGATATTTAACGCCGGTGTCACCGAACGCGCCCATCAGCGGCACAGTGACTCGCGGGATTGTGGAGCCGTACCAGATTGAGGTCGTTCTCGACGGCAAGGTTTATCGCGGGGAATGGCGGACCGAGGCTGCACCGGAACATCCGCAGGCCAATTCTTATCTCCACAAGCGTCATGTCGGCAAGGTGACATCAACTCTGCGGGCTGAGGATGGCGCCCAACTTGCCTGTGCTTGGCTGGTGCATGGGCAGGCGGGTAGTGGTTCATGTATTACCGCTGAGAAAAGGGAATATGGGTTGCAAGTGCGGTGACCGCGGGATGGGTTCAGCGCCCGCCCCATTGTCGCTGCCAGTTCGAAAAAAGCTGAGCCCGCTATCTCGGAGTGCATTAGCAATCCTGTAGTCACTATTGCGACAAAAGGGTGTCGATTTTATAAGCGAGCAGGAGGGCAGTTCTTATGCAGCAGACTCGTGTCACAATGGATGTGAGAACACTACGCAAGCTCGTTTGCGCCACATCCGGGGTTAAAAAATAGCGACGGCTGAAGGTTGTGCACGTCTGAAATATGAGGGCAACCTTATTATGCAAATTACATGGCGCACTCGGGAAATGTTTCTGGGAATCACCTGAAACAAACTAATTGATGACAAAACGGGGGGCGTCATGTGCAGCAGAAAAATAGTCTACGTGTTGGCTTTTGCCATGGGCGCACCCTTGCAATCCGTTGCGGAAGAGACAAAGAAAATTCAGGACAATTCGTTTCTATTGGAGGAAGCCTACAATCAGGAAGCGGGAGTTGTTCAACATATCCAGAGTTTCATGTACTTGAAAAAAACCAAGGACTGGGTTTACACCTTTACTCAGGAATGGCCCGTGCCGGACGAGAAGCATCAGCTTTCCTACACCATTCCTGTTGTGCATATGACGGACCCCACGAACGGAAGCGGCGTTGGGGATATTGCGCTGAATTATCGCTACCAGGCGATCCTGAAAGACAGGATTGCATTTTCTCCTCGGGTGTCTGCCATCCTGCCAACGGGTGATTACAAGAAGGGTTACGGTACGGGCGCCACCGGCATCCAAGCTAATTTGCCATTGAGTGTGGAATTGTCAGATAGGTTTGTTACCCACTGGAATTTAGGTGGCACCTATACGCCGCATGCCAAGGAGTCTGGTGGAGCCAAGGCGAATACGGTCAGTTCCAACTATGGCGCAAGCCTTATTTACCTTGCAAACGAAAACTTCAACTTGATGCTTGAGGCCGCTGGGACGAGTGCCGAATTAGTGCAGCCTGACGGAAGTAAGCGGCGCGAGAAGACATTCTTCATTAATCCTGGCGTACGCTTCGCCTCCAACTTTGCATCCGGCCTTCAAATCGTTTCGGGGATATCGTTGCCGATTGGAGTGGGGCCGTCGTCGGGCAAATATGGCATTTTGATCTATCTTTCATTCGAGCACCCCTTCAAATAAACAGAATCAATCGTCCTTTGAGAGGGCCGTAGAGACCGGCAGATACCGGGCATGATCTCTCTAGATGCACAGGTCCTTCGGGGGAGCGTATAGCGGGGAACGGCTCAAGACGGTCGAACTATTTGCCAGAAAAATTACATTTTGCATGTCTAATGCAAGTAAGGGTTGGGGGCAAACTGAAGGAAAAAGAGGCGCTGATTTTTTCCTAAGATCGCAGAAACGACTCACGAAAACACGCGGTTTTCGACGATGTGTGAATTAGGAAATATTTTTATTAATCAATTGAAAATAATATAGAAAACCTGAGATTGTGATTCCGAGTGTCGTGGGTTCGATCCCCATACGTCGCCCCAGATTCGAAACCCGCAAAGTCGCAAGGCTTTGCGGGTTTTTTCATTGAGCGGTCGAAGTTTTGCCTTCAATGGAAATCCCGACTCGATGTGGGCAGTCGCCCCAGCAGCGGGCTCAGGTCGACCAGATGCTGGGCGACCAGATGCACGACCTCTCCTTCGCGTTGCACCTGCCCATACACCCCCAGCAGCCGCGCGCCGAGCAACTCCTTACGCTGGCGCTCGACCAGTCGGGTGTGGACGACGACGTTGGTCAAGCCGGTTTCATCCTCCAGTGTAACGAAGACGATGCCGGTTGCCGTCGCCGGCCGCTGGCGGCCGATGACGATGCCGGCGCCGCGGGCGAGGCGGCGATCGGGTGTTGCCCGGATTTCTGCCGCCGAGATGAAGCGGAGTGCGGCGAGGCGCTCGCGCAGGAGGGTGAGTGGATGTCGTCCCAGCGTGAGGCGGGTGCTGGCGTAATCCGCCACCAAATTCTCGCCCTCGCTGGGTGCCGGCAGTGTTGGCGGCTCTTCCGCGGGTGGCGCTTGATCGAGGAGGTCCAGTTGGACGACGGCGCCGGCCGCAGCCCAGGCTGCCTGTCGACGATGTCCGGCAAGACCAGCGAAGGCGTCGGCAGCGGCGAGGGCGTCAAGATCGCTTCGCCCGAGGCAGGCCCGGGCGGCGAGATCGGCAACGTCCGCAAACGCTCGGTAGACGCGGGCTGCGATCAGCCGTTCGACGCCGGCCGCAGAAAGACCGCCGATCTGCCGTAATCCCAAGCGCACCGCTGGCCGCGCCGTCTCCTCGCCCGGCTCCAGGGTGGAGTCCCAGTGGCTGTGTCGCACGTCCGCGGGGCGGACCTTCACACCATGCCGTCGCGCATCCTGCACCAGTTGCGACGGCGCGTAGAAGCCCATGGGCTGGCTGTTGAGCAGGGCACAAAGAAAGGCGGCCGGATGATGGCATTTGATCCAGGCCGAGGAATAGACCAACAGTGCGAAGGAAGCGGCATGCGATTCGGGAAAGCCGTATTCCCCGAAACCCTTGATTTGCCTGAAGAGGCGGCGGGCGAAATCCTCGTCGTGACCACGGCCAGTCATTCCTTCAACCAGCTTGGTTTCGAAATGCTCCAGGCCGCCCTTGCGCTTCCACGCAGCCATGGACCGCCGTAGCTCATCGGCTTCGCCAGGAGTGAAGCCGGCGGC
The DNA here is from genome assembly GCA_027492775.1 of Rhodocyclaceae bacterium. Lineage (GTDB taxonomy): Bacteria > Pseudomonadota > Gammaproteobacteria > Burkholderiales > Rhodocyclaceae > UBA1934. The sequence continues at coordinate 1,537 of JAPUEC010000047.1, read as the reverse complement.
ATCGACGGCGAGTTGCATGACCTGTTCCTGAAAGATGGGAACGCCCAACGTGCGTTCAAGGGCGCCCAGGATTTGGGGATGCATTTTTTCCAGAATCTTTTTGGTGCCCTCCGGGTCGGCGCGCCGCCCAAGATAAGGATGCACCATGTCGCCCTGGATCGGTCCAGGCCGAATCAGTGCCACTTCGACCACCAGATCGTAGTAATCGCGCGGTTTGAGGCGCGGCAGCATGGCCATCTGGGCGCGCGATTCGATCTGGAAGACGCCCACCGTGTCGGCGGCGCAGATCATGTCGTAGACCTTGGGGTCTTCCTTCTTGGGAATATCTTTGTGTTCCATGCCGATCAAGGCCAGCGCGCGGCGGATGGCGGAGAGCATGCCGAGCGCGAGGATATCGATCTTGAGCAGGCCGACGGCGTCGAGGTCGTCCTTGTCCCACTGGATGACGGTGCGGTCTGCCATGGTGGCGTTCTCGATCGGTACCAGCCGCGAGAGCGGGACGTTGGAGATGACGAAGCCGCCGACGTGCTGCGAGAGATGGCGGGGAAAACCCCGCAGGGCGGCGGAAATTTCGAGCCATTTGGTAACGCGCGGCGAATCCGGATCGAGGCCGACCGAGCGCAGACGCTCCGGCAACTGCTCGCGCTTGTCCCACCAGGCGAGCGAGCCGGCCAGGGCATCGATCTGGGCATTGCCGAAGCCGAGCGCGCGGCCGACGTCGCGCAGCGAACTGCGGGTGCGGTAGCTGATGATGGTCGCCGCTAGTGCGGCGCGGTCGCGGCCGTATTTCTGGTAGATGTGCTGGATGACTTCCTCGCGCCGCTCGTGCTCGAAATCGACGTCGATGTCGGGCGGCTCGCCACGCTCCTTCGAAATGAAGCGTTCGAAAAGGAGATTGGAGCGCTCGGGATTCACTTCGGTGATCTCAAGGCAATAGCACACCACCGAATTGGCCGCCGAACCGCGTCCCTGGCAGAGGATTTTCTGTTCGCGGGCGAATTGGACAATGTGGTACACGGTAAGGAAATACTGCTCATACCCGAGTTCGGCGATGAGGGTCAGTTCGTGTTCGACCCGGGCACGGATATCCTCCCTGGCGCCCTGCGGGTAACGCTTCTGCAATCCCTTTTCCACCTCCTGCCGCAGAAAGGTCGCTGGCGTCATGCCTTTCGGAATGTCCTCGTCCGGATATTGATATTTCAATTCTTTCAGAGAGAAGGTGCATTGCCGGGCCACCTTTAGTGTTTCCGCCAGCAGTTCCGGCGGATAGATTCGCGCCAGCCGCAGACGAGTGCGGAGGTGCCGTTCCCCATTGGGGAAGAGGGCCTTGCCGGCTGCGAAAACCGTAGTGTTGAGGCGGATGGCGGTCAGGGTGTCCTGCAGGCGGCGGCGACTGCGGATATGCATATGGACGTCGCCGGCGGCAAGCGCCGGAAGGCCGCTGGCTTCGGCCAATGTCAGCCGCTCGGCGAGGAGCGTGGCATCGTTCGGCCCGGCGTGCAGTTCGACGGCGAGCCAGCAGCGGCCGGGAAAGCGC
>JAPUEC010000046.1 GCA_027492775.1 Rhodocyclaceae bacterium | reverse complement strand
ATTCGCTGGCACACGGTTATTCCGGCGTTCGCCGCCTGCTGCTCGCCCAACTCGAAACGCTGATCAACCGGCGCATCTTGCCGCGCATCCCGGCGGAAGGCTCAGTCGGCGCCAGTGGCGATCTGACACCGCTCTCTTACGTCGCCGCCGCCCTGGTCGGCGAACGCGAGGTAATGTTCGAAGACGAAATTCGGCCGGCGGCCGAGGTGCTGAGGCAACTAGGGCTGACACCGCTGACCCTGGCGCCGAAGGAAGGGCTGGCGATCATGAACGGCACGGCGGTGATGACCGGCCTCGCCTGCCTCGCCTTTTCCCGCGCCGAATACCTGACGCGCCTGTGCAGCCGCATCACCGCCCTGGCTTCGGTCGCCATGCGCGGGAACGCCGGCCATTTCGACCCGCGCCTGTTCGCCGTCAAGCCGCACGCCGGCCAGATCGAATCGGCCGGCTGGATTTGGAAGGACCTCGGCGCCGCGTCCAACGAAGACGGCGCCCGCCTGCAGGATCGCTACTCGATCCGCTGCGCACCGCATGTCATCGGTGTCGCTCGCGACGCCTTGACCTGGGTCCGACGCGATGTCGAGAACGAACTCAACAGCGCCAACGACAACCCCATCATCGACGGCGAGGAAGAGTGGGTGCTGCACGGCGGCCACTTCTACGGCGGCCACATCGCCTTCGCCATGGATGCCCTGAAAACGGCAGTCGCCAATCTTGCCGACCTGATGGACCGCCAGCTCGCCCTGCTGGTCGATAGCCGCTACAACCACGGCCTGCCGCAAAACCTTTCTGGCACCGTCGGACCCCGCGCCCCGATCAACCACGGTTTCAAGGCGGTGCAGATCGGCACCTCCGCCTGGACGGCGGAAGCGCTCAAACTCACCATGCCGGCCTCGGTCTTTTCGCGTTCGACCGAATGCCACAACCAGGACAAGGTCAGCATGGGAACCATCGCCGCCCGCGACTGCCTGCGCGTCCTGGAACTGACCGAACAAGTGGCGGCGGCACTGGTGCTCGCAACCGTTCAAGGCGTCGCCCTGCGCTCCCGCGAAGACGAGTTCCCATTGACCGCGCCAGTCGCCGAATTCTGCGCCGATGTCGGCGGGCGCGTTCCATTCCTCGATGAGGACCGGCCGCTCGAAGGCGAATTGCGCGCCACCATCGAAGCCATTCGCCGCCAGGACTGGAAAATCTATGACTAAGCCGACCGGCCTCTGGGCTGAAGTCGAAATCGAAGTGCCCTTCCACGACGTCGATGTCATGCAGGTCGTCTGGCATGGCCATTACGTCAAGTATTTCGAAATCGGCCGCTGCGCCCTACTGCGCCGTTTCGACTACGACTACCCGCAGATGGAGGAGTCGGGCTACCTTTGGCCGGTGGTCGATTTCCAGCTCAAATACGTGCGCCCGGCGCGCTACGGCCAGCGCATCATCGTTCGCGCCGAACTGCTGGAATATGAAAACCGGCTCAAGATTGCCTACCAGATCCGCGACGCCGAAAGCGGCGAGCGCCTGACCAGCGGCAGCACCATCCAGGTGGCGGTCGATAGCGCCAGCAACGAATTGCAGTTCGTCTCGCCCGCAATCCTGATCGAAAAGGTGGAACGCGCATGCGCCGCATAATCGCAGCCCTCTCATCGGTCCTTCTGCTTTGCGGTACGGCGCTGGCCGCACCAGCCGGCGACGTGGCCGAACGCATCGCCGCCCGCCTCGGTGCCCGCCTCGAGCAATTTCCGGTCGTCCGCGCCGACTTCATCCAGACCAAGGAAATGGCCGCCTTCAAGAAACCCCTGGTGACGCGGGGGCGCCTCGTTTTCTCGCGCCAGAACGGCGTCCTCTGGCAAATCGAACAACCGCTGAAGCTGACCTATGTATTGCAGGAAACACGCATGGTCGAGATCGGCGACGACGGCACAGCGCAGGTCAGGACGGCGCAGGACGTGCCGGGCATCGCCCAGGTCGGCCGTATCTTTCGCGGCCTGCTCGGTGGCCAGACCAAGGCACTCGGCGATCTCTTCGACAGCACCGGCAGCGGCGACGCCGAACGCGCCTGGACTTTGATTCTGACGCCGCGCAACCCGCAAGTGGCCCAATTCATTCGCCGCATCACCCTGACCGGCGGCAAACAGGTCGACAGCATCCGCGTCGAGGAGGCGAGCGGCGACACCGCGACCATGCGCTTCCAGCACACCAGCGAAGCGACCGCGATCTCGGCCGAAGAAGGCAGCCTGTTCGGGCGTTAGAACGCGTTTCAAATCACAAGACATTCAAGGGAGACGCCGTTTTGCAACCCGCATCTGAACACGACATCGTGGAATTCGACCCGGCCCGCCTGCGCGGCTTGGCCGCGCGTCTGGAAGCGCAAAAAATCGCCTTCGGACCGGTGGTCTTCCAGTGCGTGCGGGTCGCCTGGAAAAGCGGGCTTCTCGCCCAGCTCAATTCAGCAGGAAAGAGCGGTGCCACGGTCGAGGAACTGGCGGCGGGCAATGAGCGTCTTTCGGCCTATGCCATCTCGGTGGTGCTCGAATCGGCACTGTCCGCTGGCGCCGTGCGACGCGAAGCCGGCCGCTACGGCCTGACGCGGGTTGGCGACACCGTCCTGCATGACGAACTCACTCAGATCAACATCGACTATGTACACGACGTCTGCTACCAAGGCCTCTTCGCGCTAGACGCCTGCCTGCGCGAAGAAAAACCCCTGGGGCTGAAGGCGCTGGGCGAATGGCCGACCATCTATGAAGGCCTGTCGGCGCTACCCGAGCCGGCGCGCACGAGCTGGTTCAATTTCGACCACTACTATTCGGATTCCGCTTTCGCCCAGGCGCTCCAGTACGTTTTTGCCGCCGAGGCGCGCCCACGCCGCCTGATGGATATCGGCGCCAATACCGGCAAGTGGTCACTGCAATGCCTACGCCACGATCCGGACGTGCACATCACCTTGCTCGACCTAGCAATCCAGCTGGCGCGGGCGCGTGTTGCGCTTGAAGGCGCCGGCTTGGCGAACCGCGCCGCGTTGCACCCGATCGACATCCTCGACTTCGCCGCTCCCTTTCCCGGCGACATGGATGCGGTATGGATGAGCCAGTTCCTCACCTGCTTTAGCCTCGAGGCCATCGGCCATATCTTCCGCCGCGCCGCCGACAGTCTCGCCGACGGCGGGTCGGTCTGGGTCCTGGACACCTTCTGGGATCGCCAGAAATACGACATCGCCAGCTATTGCCTGATCAACACCTCGCCCTATTTCACCGCCATGGCCAGCGGCAACAGCAAGATGTACGAATCCGACGTCATCGTCGCCGCGGCCGAGGCGCATGGCTTACGGCTGACGACGGCCATCGACGACCTCGGCATCTGTCACTCACTGCTGCGTTTCCAGAAGGCGGACGATGCAGCCGGTGGATTGGCTGCGGCCATCACTCCAAGAACATCGTTTTAACTGCGGTTGCCACCAGCCGCATCTTTGCAAGAAAGCCAGCCCGTCATGACCGAACTTGAAAACTCAATCAAAAAACTCATCGTCGAGACGCTCCACCTCGAAGGCGTTGCGCCAGAAGACATCGACACCGAAGCGCCGCTCTTTGGCGACGGGCTCGGCCTCGACTCCATCGACGCACTCGAACTCGGCATTGCGCTGAAGAAGGAATTCGGCCTCGAACTCGCAGTCGGTGACCCGGCGATCAAGGCGCACTTCCGCAGCGTCGCGACGCTGGCGGCGCTGGTCACGGCAAGAGAGAAAGTTTGAAGGCGAGACGCCCGTGAGCCGCTTTCTGCTCAACCCCTGCAACAACACGCTCTCGCATGTCGCGAAATGCCTCGCGCTGCGCGAGGTGTTGCAGGCGCGCGGGCATGAGGTTTTTCTCACCGTCTCGGCAGCGCGGACGGCGTTTCTGGAGCGACTCGGCGAGAAGGACTATTTTATCCTGCCCGACATCCAGGACGCGGATGGCGCGCCTGTGCCAGGATTCTGCTGGTTCCGGCCGGAGCGGGTCGAAGCCTGCGTGCGGGCGGAAGTGAAGCTGCTGCGAGAATTGCGGCCGGACGCCATGCTCGGCGTCTTCCGCTTCACGGCTCCGCTTTCAGCGGCATTGGCCGGTATTCCTTGCGATTCCCTGATTTGCGGCTCGATGACGCCCGCGTTCGAAGGCGTGTTGGGATTCGAAGCCGGTGAACCGGACGCACAGGCCCAATCCGAGGCCTTGCGCTTCTTCCGCGGCGCCTGCGCCCAGCGCTTGCGCCCGGCCTTCGAGGCGCTGTGTTTGCCGCCGGTGAAGGACATTTTCGAACTCCAGGTCGGCCGCCGTACCTTCCTCTGGGATTTCCCCGAATTCGAACCGCTGAAAAACGCGGCACCGGGCTACGTCCACATCGGCCCTATCCACTGGTCGGGTTGGCCGCAACCGACGGTCGGGCTGGAGGCGCTGGACCAGCTTCAAGGGCCGGTCGCCTACATTGCCTTTGGTACCGGCCATGCGCCGCCGGCCTTGCTGCGCCACCTGATCGACGCGCTCTGGCAGGCCGGCTATTCGGTGGCGCTGGCGATGGGCGGCCAAGCCGGCGACAGCGATCTTCCCAAGGCGCCAACGCACCTGGCGACTTTCGAATTCCTGCCCACCGAACTCATCCTCGAACGCGCCGACATTGTCGTCTGTCATGGCGGCCAAGGGCTGATTTTCGAAGCGCTGGAGCAACGCATTCCCGTTTTCGTCCTGCCGCTGCAACCCGAACAGGCGCAAAACGGCATTTGCGTCGAACGCATGGGATGCGGGCGCCGGCTGCTAAAGGGCGTTGTATTCACCGGCTCGGTCGCCAGCATCGAGTCGGCTTTCATTGCCCGCCCAGTGGGCGAGATCGCCGACGAAATCTCCACCTTCCTGTCCGACCGGCGAACCGCCGAGCATCTCGCCCAGGCATCCCGCCAGATCGGCACCTACGGTGGCGCCGAAACCCTGGCGAGGCGGTTGGAAAATCCATGACGGCAACGGCTCTCGACGCGTGCGACCAGGTCGGCATCATCCTCGTCCACGGCTACCTGGGTCAGCCGGACGACCTCGCGTCCCTGACCGCCGCCTTGACCGAGCGCCACGGCGCCAATGCGGTGGAAGCTATTTGCCTGCCTGGACACGGCGCCGGCTTGACGCCGTGCTTCGATGAAACCGGCTTTCTCGATGTCATCGCGGCAGCCATCGACCGGCAACTCGCCAGCAAACGCCATCTCGTCCTCTGCGGTCATTCCACCGGCGGCAGCCTGCTACTCGCCGAAATTGGCCGTCGGCTGGCGACCCATCCCGGCAGCCTCTCCGGCCTGCGCCTGCTCATCCTCTGCGCTACCCCGCCGTGTATCGACCTGGGCTACGCCGAGCGCTGGGCCGTGCATACCGGTGGCCGCGAAATCCAGCTCCATGACATCGGCGCCCTGGTTTCACTGGTCAACCGGCTGGCCCGCCGGGCGCCGCTGGCCGTCCCGGCGCCAACACTCGTCCTCCACGGCGAGGCTGACGAATTGGTTCCGGTCGAGACTGCGACGCAGTGGCGCGCACGCCTGCCCACCGCCCAGCGCCATATCGGCATTCCCGGCGCGCGCCACCATCTGTTTCAGGGTGACGACGCCGCCATCGCCGTCGACACCATTTGCCGCGCCATCGACGACGCCCGGCAACGTCATGCAGCGCCAACTGTCACCGCGCTGTTCGAGCGAGTGCCTAGTTTGGAGTCATTCTGCGCAACCTGGACTGACGCCGCCCGACACTTGGCCAACGGACCGGCGGGACGCCGGGCGCAGGGCGGCGATTTCCACGCCGGCGCGCTCGCCGAAACAGAGCCGACCCTCGCCAATATCGAAATCACCACCCGCTGTAACCTCGGCTGTCCGGCCTGCGCCCGCACCCAGCGTAAATTGCGATCGCGCCACATGAGCCGCGCCGATTTCCAGGCAGTTCTGACGCGCTTGCCGCACGCTTTTCGGGTGGTGCTAGTCGGACTCGGCGAGCCCTTGATGCACCCTGAAGTCGTCGATTTCATCCGCATCGCCGTCGCCGACGGCCGGCGCGTCGGGCTGGTGACCAACGCCATGCTGCTCGACGCCGACATGGCGAAGGCGCTTTGCGCTTCCGGCCTCGCCAGCATCACCTTCAGCCTGGATGCGGCGGATCAAGCGACGGCGGCGCGCGTGCGCACCGGCAGCGACATGGCGCTGATCAGCGCCAACATCCGCGGCTTCATGGAGGAACGCGATCGCCAGAGCGTCGCGCTCGGCACCTCGGCCTTTACCGCGCTAACCGGCGACACCATCGATCACTTCGAAGCCATTGTCGATTTCGTCGCCGATCACGGCATCGACGCGTTGATGGTGAGCGACCTGAACTTCCCCTCGAATCAGACGCGTTCGGTGCACCAGAGCTTTAACCCGGAACACGCCAAGAGCCTGCGCCAGGCCTTGCGCAAGGCGGTTGCCCGCCAGTTGCCCGTGCTTTCGGTATTGGGGCTGGAAGAATACGCCCTCGAATCGCGTTATCTCGATTACCTGCTGCTGCGCGGCGACCAGGTGGCCGCCCGTTCGACCACCCAGCGCCATTGCTATTCGCCCTGGCAAACCGTTCCGGTCAATGTCGACGGTCACCTGACCCTCTGCGATTGCCAACCCGAGGCGATCATCGGCAACATTCATCGCGACCCGCTCGACGCCTGGTGGAATGGACCGGCGATGACCGACCACCGCCGGCGCATGCTGAGCGACAACCCCCCCGAGGCCTGCCTTGTTTGCCCACGTTTCTAAATTTTTCTCATCGCTCGCCGACGGGTCGAACCCGGCGGCGCGAGGACTCGCGGCCTTGTGGCTCGCCATCGCCCTGCTCTGCGGCGGCTGGGCGGGTTACCGCATCATCGCCGGCGCACCGCTGGAAACCAACTTGCTGGCCCTCCTTCCGGCCACCGAGCGCAATCCCCGCGCCGAGCAAGCGGTCAACGTCCTGGCAGAAAGCCTCGGCAACCGCGCCGTTTTCCTGGTCGGCCACGCCGATGCCGCTGCCGCGCACGCGGCGGCCAGGCGCTTCGCCAGCGAGCTTCGGGCGGCCAATGCCTTCCGTCTGGTCAACGACGCGGCGCCGCGTGCCGACGCCAGTGTGCTCACCAATCTCTACGGTCCTTACCGCTTTGGGCTCCTGAGCCCCGCCGACCACGCCGCGCTCGCCAATCCCGCCTTCGATGCCGACGCCCGCCTCGCCCGTCGCCTGCACCAACCCCTGCGCACCGGCATCGCCACCGACCTCGCCAGCGACCCCTATGGGCTGCTGCAGAACTGGCTCGGCAGCCTGCCGCTGATGCAGTCCAAGCTCATGGTCGAGGACGGCCAGATGATCGTTCGCGGACCGGACGCCACCTGGGTGCTGATCCTCGCCGAACTACCGGGCTCGGCCTACGACAACGCGGTGCAGACCGCGACCATACGCGCCGTCGCCAGCGCCGAAACGGCGTTGAATCGCGACTGGCAGCAGGCCCGGCTCTTGCGCACCGGCGGCGTCTTCTACGGCGCCGCGGCGCGTGCCAGCGCTCAAGGGGAAATGGACCTCATCGGCGCCGGTTCACTCATCGGCATCCTGCTCATGCTCTGGCTGCTTTTCCGCTCCATCCGGCCCATGGCGCTGGGCATGCTGACCGTCGCTATTGGCATCGCCTTCGCCACCGCCGCGGTACTCGGCGTATACGGCCACCTGCATCTGATTACGTTGGTCTTCGGTGCCAGCCTGATCGGCGAAGCGGTGGACTACGCCATCCAGGTCTTTGCCGCCCAGCTCGGCGCCGGCGCCGCTTGGGAGCCAAAGGCCGCCATCCGCCGCCTGCTCCGCCCGCTGGCCGTGGCGCTGGCAACCAGCCTCATCGGCTATGGGGCGTTGGCGCTGACGCCCTTCCCGGCCATCGGCCAGATTGCGCTCTTCGCCTTCGTCGGACTCGCAGCCGCCTGGATCTCGGTCATCCTGCTCTTGCCGCACCTCGCCACCAAGCCCTTGCGGCGCGATGCCGAAGCGGCAACGCGTTGGCCGCGCGCTTTCCTCGAATTCTGGCGGCGTTGCATCACGCCGCGGCGGGTGCTGGTCATCGCCGGCCTCACCATCGTGGTTTCCATTCCCGGCTGGCTCATGCTCGCCGCCGACGACGACATCCGCCAGCTCATTTCACGCCCGCCGCAACTGGTGGCGGAAGAAACGCAAATCCGCGAACTGGCGGGTTTCTCGGGCGGCAGCCGTTTCTTCCTGGTCGAAGGCGCCGACAGCGAAACGGTGTTACAACGCGAAGAAGCGCTGACTGCGCGGCTGACCGGCGCCCCTGGCCTTTCGGGTTATCTGGCGCTCTCGGCTTTTGTGCCATCGGCGGTGCGTCAAGCCGACAATCACCGCTTGATGACGCAGGCGCTGCTGGCTCAACCGAGCGCTGCGGCCGACCGCCTGGCGGCCGCCGGTTTCCGCGACGACGTCGCCGCGAAATGGATCGCCGATGCAACCGCCGCCACGCCCCCGCTCACCCTCGATACCTGGCTCGCCAGCCCACTCGCCACGCCGTGGCGTCATCTCGCGCTGGCCGGCGGCGGCGCCACGCTGGTCATCCCGCAAGGCGACGATGGCAGCGCCGATCTCGTCGCGCTCGCCCAGGGTCTCCCCGGCGTCACCGCCGTCGACAAGGCCGGCAGCGTCTCCAAACTGTTCCGTCAGTACCGGCAATGGGGCTCCGCCTGGCTGCCGGCGGCAGCGCTGATCGTCTTCGCCGTCCTCGCCTGGCGCTACGGCCCGCGTAACGGTGCCGCTACCCTCCTGCCCACCCTGCTCGCCAGCGGCCTGGCCTTGGCGATCTATGGCTATCTCGGCCAAGCGCTCACGCTTTTCGGACTCATGGGTCTGATGCTGGTGCTCGGGGTCGGCGTCAATTACGCCATCTTCGTCGTCGAAGCGGGCGACAGGGCTCCGGCGCCCTTCGCTGGCGTCCTGCTGTCGGCGGCGACGACCATGCTTTCCTTCGGCCTGCTCTCCTTGTCGTCGATGCCGGCCCTGCGCCATTTTGGGCTAGTGCTGCTCATTGGCGTCTTCGCATCGGTAGCGCTCGCGCCGCTTGCGCTTACCCTTTGGAAACCGCGATGCGCCGACTGATTTCCCTCTTCTGCCTCGGCTTGCTTCTTTCAGCCTGCCAATCGCTGCAGCCCGGTTGCGCCCGCCTTCCCGGTGGCGGCGCCTACTGTTTGCAAAGCGGCGACGGACCGGTATTTTCCTCGCTCCAGCAAAGCGTACTTAGTTGGGGCACGCAGCGCCAAACGCTGCTCACCCGCATCGAAAGCGATGGGCAAGGGCTGCGTTTCGCCGCCATGACACCGCTTGGGCAAACCTTGTTTTTTGTTTCATGGGAAAATGCCATCCTGCATGCCGACATGCCGCCGGCCATGGCCTTGCGCCTCGATCCGGCGACGATGCCGGCGCTGGTGCAGATTGCCATGTGGCCCGCGGCGACGGTGCGTTCCGGCCTGTCGGCGGAGCTCGAATTGATCGAAGAAAACGGCCGGCGACGTCTGCGCCGCAAAGATGCCGATAACGGCGAGGATATTCTGGACATTTCCTGGGAGGGGAACTTGCCTTATCGACAACTGCACATCGTCTCGCCCGCCGGCTTCCGCCTCGACGCCCGGGCCATCGACGACGATGCTTCCGGCGAGAAAGCGCGATGAGCCGCTGCTTCCTCGGACCACCGGGCCTGATCAGCGCCCTGGGCGAAGGCATCGAGGCCACGCTCGCCGGCCTGCTCGCCGGCGATACTTCTGGCATGACCCTGGAAGACGGCTGGTTGCCCGCCGCTCCGGCGCGCGTTGGCCGCGTGCGCGCGGCACTCCCTGAAATTCCGGCCGCCAGCGGCCTGGCGGCGCAGTCCCGCAACAATCGCCTGCTGCTCGCCGCCGTTGCCCAGATCGCCGACCAGATCGAAGCCGCCAAGACCCGTTACGGCAGCCAGCGCGTCAGCATCGTGCTCGGCACCAGCACTTCCGGCGTGGCGGAGGGCGAAGCCGCCATCGCTGCATTGCGCCAAACCGGCGCGCTCCCCGCCGATTTTTGCTACGGCCAAATGGAGATCGGTGCGCCCGCACCCTTCCTCGCCCACCATCTCGGCATCGGCGGCCCGGCCTATACGGTCTCCACCGCCTGCACCTCTGGCGCCAAGGCGCTGGTTTCGGCGCGCAACTTGATCCGGTTGGGCATTTGCGATGCGGTCATCACCGGCGCCGTCGATAGTCTCTGCCGACTGACCATCGGTGGTTTTACGGCGCTGGAATCGACGGCAACCGCGCTCACCAATCCGCTTTCCAAAAACCGCTGCGGCATCAACATCGGCGAAGGCGCCGCCGTCTTCGTCCTCAGTCGTGAGGAACAACCCGTGGCTTTGCTCGGCGCCGGCGAATCGAGCGACGCGCATCACCTTTCCGCCCCGGAACCCGAAGGCCGTGGCGCGGAAGCCGCCATGCACGCGGCGCTGGCCGATGCCGGCGTGGCGACTACGGAAGTTGGCTATCTCAACCTGCACGCCACCGCGACCCCGCTCAACGACGCCATGGAAAGCCGGGCCGTCGCCCGCGTCTTTGCCCAAGGCGTGCCCGTCAGCGGCACCAAGCCCATGACCGGCCATACGCTCGGCACCGCCGGTGCGCTCGAAGCCGCCTTTTGCTGGTTGGCGCTGGCCGCGGGCGACGGACGCTTGCCGCCACATATTTGGGATGGCGAGCATGACCTGGAATTGCCGCGGCTGAACACCGTCACTCCCGACGAGCGCTTCGCCCGAAATACCAGCCGCGTTTGCATGAGCAATTCCTTCGCTTTCGGCGGCAACAACATCAGCCTTTTGCTGGGAGATCCGCGATGAACGCCGCTCTGCCGCCGATCGAGGAAGTGCTGCCGCATCGCGGCACCATGCGCCTGCTCGACGAAGTCACCGCCTTCACCGCGGAGACGGCGACCTGCGCTTATACCGTCGATGGCGCCGCCTGGTACGCCGAGGGCCATGGCGGCATGCCCGCCTGGATTTGCATCGAGCTCATGGCCCAGACGGTGGCGGCGCATGTCGCCTTACTGGCGCGGGCGCAGGGCAAGCCAGCCAAGGCCGGTGCGCTGCTCGGCACGCGCGATTTTCATTGCTACCGGGCGATTTTCGCCGTGGGCGAGCGGCTGTCCATAACCGCCCGGCTCGAATTCCGTGATGAAAGCGGACTGGCCGCCTATGAATGCGCTATCGAGATGGGCGAGGCCGTGGTGGCCGAGGCCGCGCTCAAGGTCTTCGAGCCAGATAACTTCGATCAATTCCTCGCCAGCGGAAGGAACCCTTCATGAAACGTGTCCTGGTCACCGGCTCCAGCCGCGGCATCGGCCGCGCCATCGCCCTCCAGCTGGCGGCCGACGGGTTCGCCGTCGGCGTCCACTGCCGCAGCCGGCGCGATGAAGCCATTGCCGTCGCCGCCGAGATCGAAGCCGCTGGCGGCAAGGCCTGGGTGTTGCAATTCGATGTTTGCGACCGAGCCGCGGTTCGGGCGGCGTTGGAAGCCGATCTGGCCGAGAACGGCGCCTGGTACGGCGTTGTCTGCAATGCCGGTATCACGCGCGACAACGCCTTCCCTGCGCTTTCCGACGAAGACTGGGATCAGGTGATCGATACCGGCCTTAATGGTTTCTTTAATGTCGTCCAGCCGCTCATCATGCCCATGGCGCGCGCCAAGCAAGGCGGGCGCATCGTCACCCTCGCCTCGGTTTCGGGAATGATCGGCAATCGCGGCCAAGTCAATTACAGCGCCGCCAAGGGCGGCTTAATCGCCGCCAGCAAGGCCCTGGCTCTTGAACTGGCGAGCCGCAAGATCACCGTCAATTGCGTCGCGCCCGGTCTGATCGGCACCGACATGATGGACGGCCTGCCGGTCGACGACATCCTCAAGATGGTTCCGCTTGGCCGCGTCGGCCAGCCCGAAGAAGTGGCGGCGACCGTCGCCTTTTTGTTTTCCCCCGGCGCCGCCTACATCACACGGCAGGTTATCGGCGTCAATGGAGGTCTGGCATGAGACGGGTTGTCGTCACCGGCATGGGCGGCATCACCGCCCTCGGTGAGCAATGGGAAAGCATCGAGATCGCCTTGCGTGCTGGCAGGAACGGCGTGCGCCGCATGCCGGAATGGGAGCGCTTCGAAGGTCTCAACACACATCTCGGCGCCCCGGTCGATTTCACTATCCCCGGTCATTACCCGCGCAAGATGGTGCGCTCGATGGGACGCGTATCCCTGCTCGCCGTACGCGCCAGTGAGATGGCACTAACGCAGGCCGGCTTGCTCGATGATCCGCGCCTGACGGATGGTTCTACGGGCATTGCTTACGGTTCGTCGTCGGGCAGCGTCGAACCGGTCGAAATATTCGGCCGCATGTTGGCGACAGGCTCCATGCAAGGGGTCACCTCGACCACCTACATCCAGATGATGCCGCATACGGCGGCGGTGAACGTCGGCCTCTTCTTTGGTTTGAGAGGCCGAGTCATCCCGACTTCGAGCGCCTGCACCTCGGGCAGCCAGGCCATCGGCTACGCCTTCGAAGCCATTCGCTGGGGCAAGCAGGACATCATGCTGGCCGGGGGTGCGGAAGAGCTTTCCGTCGCCAGCGCGGTGGTGTTCGACACCCTCTTTGCCACCAGCACCCGCAACGACTCGCCTGAATTGACGCCGCGCCCCTTCGATACCGCACGTGACGGATTGGTGGTCGGTGAAGGCGCCGCGACGCTGGTGCTCGAAGAATACGAGCATGCCCGCGCCCGGGGCGCCGAGATCCTGACAGAAATCGTCGGGTTCGGCACCAATTCCGACGGCGCCCATATCACTCAGCCGGAAGCCGAAACCATGGCGGTGGCCATGCGCCTGGCACTGCGGGATGCGGGGCTCGATGCCCGGGACATCGGTTATGTCAGCGCCCATGGCACCGCGACCGACCGCGGTGATGTTGCCGAAAGCCAGGCGACGGCAAAGGTTCTGGGCTCGCATGTGCCCATCAGCTCGATGAAGAGCTACCTCGGCCATACCCTCGGGGCCTGTGGGGCGATCGAAGCTTGGTGGGCGATCGAGATGATGCGCCGCCGCTGGTTCGCGCCAACCACCAACCTCGACAGTCCTGATCCCGCTTGCGCGGAATTGGATCATGTCGTTGGCGATGGCCGTCGCCTCGACATAGAGTATGTTATGAGCAACAACTTCGCTTTTGGCGGAATCAACACCGCGCTGGTGCTCAAGCAATCGCAGTAGTTACGGATTTACACAACGCTTCTTTTTGGGAGAAAAATCATGAAAGACATCCTCAAGGCAGTCGTTCTCTGTTGTGCGCTGCTTGCAACACCGTTCGCGAGCGCAAGTACGTTGCAGCCGGTGATCAATTACGAAAACCAAGCGATTCGCCCGGCATCCGGCAAAACGCCCTCTATGGCGCAGGTCAAGGCCGCTATCGAGAAAGCGGCCAAGGCGCCGATTCCTTCCGCCCGCAATCAGAGCTGGGAGCTTAAGGAAGTCGCTGCCGGCATGCTGGTCGCAACCCTGAACGTGCGGGGCAAGCATACCGTCATGGTAACCATTGCCTTCAGCCCGAATGCCTATTCCGTCAACTATAAAGATAGTATCAACATGCATTACGCGCCGATCGCCGATACTGTGCGCTATTCGGGCATGCCTGTGAATTACAACCAGTCAGCCAGCGGGTTCGAAATCCATTCGTACTACAACGCTTGGGTCAAGGCACTGGTCAACAACATCAGTTTCGAAACCCAAAAGCTTTGACCGCCGCCATCCGCTCCGCTTCACCCCCGCCCGGGCGGCGCGTTGTCGTCACCGGCATCGGCATCGTCTCCTGCATCGGCAACGATCAGGAGACGGTGGCGGGAGCGCTACGCGCGTCGCGGTGCGGCATTGGTCATGTCGCGGAGTACGCCGAACTGGGCCTCGGCAGCCAAGTTGCGGGCATTCCCGACCTCACTGCCGAGCCGGCCATCGACCGCAAGACCCGCCGCTTCATGGCCGATGCGGCGGTCTACGCCCATCACGCCATGCGCAAGGCCTGCACCGACGCGGCGCTGACGACCGGCGAGATATCCCACCCGCGCGTCGGCCTCATTGTCGGCTCCGGCGTGGGATCGCCCTATCAGCATTACCAGGCCATCGAACTCTTCAAGGCGCGCGGCATCGGCAAGCTGCCGCCGTATTACGTGCCACAGGTCATGGGCAGCACCACCTCGGCCTGCCTTGCCATGGCTTACGGTGTCCAGGGACCGAGCTATTCCATTACCTCAGCCTGCGCCAGTTCCGCGCATTGCATCGGCAATGGCGCTGACTTGGTCCGGCACGGCGTGCTCGACCGGGTTTTCGTTGGCGGAGCGGAAGAAGTCTGCTGGACGTCCACCATCCTGTTCGATGCCATGGGCGCGCTCTCGACTGGCCGCAACGATGATCCGGCCACCGCCTCGCGGCCCTTTGACCGCGGCCGCGACGGTTTCGTCATCGCCGGCGGCGCCGCCATTCTGGTATTGGTAGCCGAGGAAACCGCCCGCGCGCGCGGCGCCCGGATTTACGGCGAAATAGCCGGTTACGGCGCCTGCTCGGATGGCAAGGACATGGTCCAGCCCGACGCCCGCGGCGCCGCCCGCGCCATGCGCACGGCGCTGGAAAATGCCGGCAATCCGGCAATCGATTACATCAACACCCATTCCACCTCGACCCAGCTCGGCGATATCGTCGAACTCGAAGGCATTCGCCAGGTGTTTGGCGAAAACATCCCGGCGATCTCATCGACCAAGGGGCTCACTGGCCACGCCATCGCCGCCTCTGGCGCCCAGGAAGCGATTTACTGCCTGTTGATGATGGAGCACGGTTTCCTGGCGCCCTCGGCAAACCTGTTCGTTCCCGACGAGGCGGCCGCCGCAATGCCGATTCTGCGCGAGGCGGTCGACCGCCGCGTCACCGCCATGCTTTCCAATAGCATTGGTTTCGGCGGCACCAGCGTTTCACTGATCTTTCGCAAAATCTCTTAGCCGCTCAACCCCGTCCCAGCGAGGATTACGGGCTGGGTTCGCAGGCGAGTTTGCGGTCCTTTGCCAGTTGATCCAGCCATCCCCCCATTTCGCCGGCGAGCGCTTCTGTAGCGGCTGTCAAGGCGAGTACGCCGCCCTGCGCGTCGGCAGTCTGCGCAGGGCGCTCGACCTTGATTTGACGCGAGGCGATCAGCGACCGCCGCTTGTCGAGCAGTCTGGCATTGCCGATGATGACACCACGGCTTTCGCTCGTGCTCGAAAAAATCTGTCCGAACTGCTCGATATCGATACTCAGGAGGCAAGGCACCGAAACACCGTCGCGCACGGTCGGGAGTCCCAGTTGCTGGCTCAGACGCTGTTCGATCAAATCGTCCGGCATGCCCGCCCAGCGCGCAAATCCATACTCCCGCAGCCGGGACTCGCCGCTGTAGAGCAGGCGGTATTTCACCCCGGGGCTGACCAGCCAGGGAGGCATGCGCACATCCAGGGCGACGCCGATCTCGACGCCATCCCGCAGCGTGCCTGCTCCGGGGCCGAGGTCATAAACGTCGGCATTGATCTCGGAACCGCGCTTGCCCGAAACGCAGGCACTCAAGAGAAAGACGACGATCAATAGCGAGAACTTTTTCATGGCTGTTTCCTGCCGGTCGGGGCGACGAATCCGGCTTCTCCCGGTCCGGGCGAGGGCGCCGGCGGGCCGAGCAGGAGACTGCTGGGCGATTGTTCGATCATGCGCAACACGCGGTTGAGCTGGCGCGCCGTCGTTCCCAGGTCGCGGGTCAGTTCATTGATATTGGCAATGGCGGCGGTAGCTCCACCCGAGGATGGGTCGCCGACCATGGTTTCCAGTTTTTCCGACAAAGCCCGCACGCGGGGGATCAGGACCTTGGCTTCCTTGAAGGTCTCATGGGCGCTACCTGCGGCGTCGTCGAAGCGGGCAATCGCCGAACCGAGGCGCTGCGTGCGGTCGTCGGAGAGCATGCGGTTCAGTTGCGCCGTGCTGCCTTCGAGATTGCTCAAAATGGCGGCGAAGCGCTTGCGGTTGTCGTCGTTCACCAGGGCGTTGGCGTTGGTGAGAAAGAGCTGCGCCTGCTTCAACGTGCCAGCGGCCGATTCGCTCAATTCCTCGAAGAGCGATGGCCGCATGGCGATGCGGGGCGGTTCGCCGTTTTCCTGCCCTGCCAGCGGCGTCGGGTCCTTGCCGGTTTCCTCGAGTAGCACATGGGCGATGCCGGTCAACCCTTGGTACGCCAGCTTGGCCATGGTGCCGCGCGTCACCGGAACCGCTTCGTCGATTTCGATGAGAATGAGGATGTTGCTCGGGTCTTTGCGGTCGAGGCGAATTTCCTTGACCTTGCCGACGCGGATGCCGCGGTAGCGGACTTGCCCCTGCGGGTTCAAGCCGGTGACGTTCTGCTTGGTTACCACCATGTATTCGCGCGTCTCCTCCTTCTTGACCCCGAACCAGAAGAGCGTCGCGACCACCGCCAGTCCCAGCAGCAGCGCAAACAACCCGGCCGCCAGCGCATGCGATTTGTTTTCCATCAGGATTCTTCCCTCTGCGGTGCCGCCGCTTCCTGCGCATCACCGAAAAAATTGCGGACGAAAGGATGATCGACCGCCTTCACCGTCTCCATCGGCCCGCTGGCGACGATGCGGTGGTCGGCGAGTACGGCCACCGTGCTCGAAAGATTGGCCAGCGTGTCGAGATCGTGCGTCACCATCACCACCGTAAAACCGAGTTCGCGTTGCAGCCCCTTAACCAGGCGAACGAAATGCTTGCTGCGGTCCGGGTCCAGGCCGGAGGTCGGCTCATCGAGCAGGAGCAATTCCGGTTCCAGTGCCAGGGCGCGCGCCAGCGCCACCCGCTTGACCATGCCGCCCGACAGTTCGGAAGGCATCAAACAGCCATGTCGCGGCTCCAATTCCACCATCTTCAGCTTCATGTGCACCAAATCGCGAATCCAGTCCTCATCGAGGCGGCGCAATTCCCGCAGCGGGAAGGCAATGTTGTCATAAACCGGCAGCGCAGAAAACAGCGCGCCATGCTGGAACAGCATGCCCAGACGCTGCCGCAATTCGCGCTGACGCTGGATATCGGGGTCGGCAAGATCGGTGCCGAAGAGGCGGATTTTTCCCTTCGCTGGCGCCAGCAAGCCGAGAATTTCACGCAGCAGCGTCGTCTTGCCGCTGCCCGACCCGCCCACCAAGCCCAAGACCTCGCCACGATTGACGGCCAGATTCAAATCGCGATGCACAACGATATCGCCGAATCGCGTCCACACGCCCTCCAGGCTGATGACGGGGGTGCTCATAAGGAGGGTATCCCCACATTCTTGGTGAGGATGGCGAACAGCGCATCGACGACAATGACGATGGTGATCGACGCCACGACGGCAGCGGTGGTATTGGCCGACAGGCTTTCCGTGTTCGGCCGAACGCGCAGGCCGAAGTGGCAGGCGATGAGCGCGATCATCATGCCGAAGACGAAACCCTTGCCTAGACCGATCGCCAGATTGGCGATGGGCACCGCGCGCGGCAGCGCCTCGATGAAATAGCCAAAGGAAAGATCGAGTTGCATATAGGCGGCGAGCATGCCGCCCACCAGCGCGGAGGCGGAGGTCCACACCACCAGCAGCGGCATCGCCACCGCCAGCGCCGCCACCTTGGGCAAGACAATGCGCTTCGATAGGGGAATGCCCATGACTGATAGGGCATCGATTTCCTCGGTAACGCGCATGACGCCGATCTGCGCGGTCATTGCCGAGCCGGAACGGCCCGCCACCAGGATGGCGACCAGCACCGGCCCCAGTTCCCGGACGATGGAAATGCCGAGGATATTGACGATGAAGAGATCGGCGCCGAAGGTCTTGAGCTGCAAGGCCGAGAGATAGCTGATGGTAACGCCGATGAGAAAGCCGACCAGCGCCGAGACCGGCAATGCTTGGGCGCCGGCCTTGTAGATGTTGGCTGAAAATTCCTTCCAGGGAATCTCCCAGGGCCGGCGTATAAGATCCAGGCAATCCAGCAGCAGCCGGCCGAAAAGCGCGATCACGCCCATGATCTGGCGCCCGATGCGCAGCACCAGCCGGCCGGTCGCCTCCACGAACGACACTTGACGCGCCGGCGCCGAGCGCGGCTGATCCGGTACGGCAGCGGCACGCTCGAGAATGTGGCGCAACTCCGCCGGCGCCTCCAGTTCGTCCGGCCAACGCCGCTGCCATGTTTTCCAGAGCAGGGTTGCTGCGGCACTGTCCAGCCTTTCGACGGCGGAAATATCCCAGCCTCGATTCGAGCCATTCGCCTGATCGAGGGCAGCGCGGATTTTCTTCAGCCGCGGCAGCAGCGCGGCCAAAGTCCATTCCCCGGACAACACTGCCCGACCATCATCGAGGCGCAGTTCGGGCGGGGGGAGGTTCATGCGCGGGCCTTGCCGCGTACCGTCTCGACCTTGAAATCGATCCCGACGCGCTGCCAGAATCCTTCGCCTTCCTTCAAGGCCGCCGCTGTCCAGGGATTTTCCGCCAGCCATTCGGCGGGCAGTTGCAGGCGGTAGGCGCGCGCTTCGGCACGCACACGCCACTGCGGCAGGACCCGGTCATCACGCGAACGATGCAGCAGCGCGGCCAGACGCAGGCAGAAGAGCAGGCGCCAGTCGAAATCCTCGCCCGGCACCGCCAGCATTTTTTCCAGCTTGCCACGATGCCCGAGCACCAGCGCCGCCAGCCGCGCCTGTTCCTTCTTGGAAAAGCCGGGCATGTCGGCGTAGGTCAGGATATAGGCGCCATGCTTGTGATAGGCGTTATGCGCCACCGAAATTCCGATCTCGTGCAGGCTCGCGGCCCAACTCAGAAAGCGCACGTCCCGTTCGGCGGGCGCGCCTTCGGAAAGTTGTTCCAGGGCGGCCAAAGCGGTGCGGCGGACACGCTCGGCCTGATCGGCATCGACCTGGTAGCGCCGCATGAAATGGGCGACGGTGGCATCGCGCATGTCGTGCTGGTGGAAGCGCCCGAGCATGTCGTAGAGCACGCCCAGGCGCAAGGCGCCATCGGAATAGGTCATGCGTTCGATGTCGAGTTCTTCCAGCGTCGCCAGCATGATCGACATGCCGCCCGGCAGCACGGGCAGGCGGTCCGTGCGCAAGCCGTTGAGGCTGGAGGCTTCGGCCGAGCCAGCCTTGATCAGCGCGGCGCACATGCGCTCCATGCCGACGCGGGTGATGCCGCTTTCGCCGTTGGGATTGAAATCGTTCATTTCCAATATATCGGCGATAGCACGTGCCGTGCCTGATGAGCCCACGGCTTCGTTCCAGCCAAGACGCCGATAATCGGCGGCGATCAGTTCCAGTTCCTGCGCCGCGGCGGCCTGCGCCTCGCGCAGGCGCTTCTTGTCGATCCTGCCGTCGGGAAAAAAGTGCTGCGAATAGCTGACGCAGCCCATGTAAAGCGATTCCATCACCTGCGGCACGTGGCGCTTGCCGATGATGAACTCGGTGGAACCGCCGCCGACATCGACCACCAAGCGCTTATTCGACGACGAAGGCATCGCATGCGAAGCGCCGATGTAGATCAGCCGCGCTTCTTCGCGGCCGGCGATGACTTCGATCGGAAAACCGAGGACCTGTTGCGCCTGGACGAGAAATTCCGGCGCATTCTTGGCGACGCGCAAGGCATTCGTCGCCACTGCGCGCACGGCGCCGTGTTCCATGCCGCGCAGGCGTTCGCCAAAGACTGCCAGCGCCGCCAGGGCGCGTTGGCGCGAAGCATCGTCGAGACGCTTGTCGGCGGTGAGTCCCGAGGCGAGACGTACCGAGGACTTGAGCGAATCGAGGGGATAAATCTGGTTGTCGACCACCCGGCCGACCTGGAGGCGGAAGCTGTTGGAGCCAAGATCGACGGCGGCAATCGTCTCGAACATCAGTGCAGACCCATAGGGGCAAGGCGCCACATCACCGGATCGCGGCCATTGCCGCGCATGCCGGCATTTTCGGTTTCAGCAAAACTAGACAGCATGCAAATCCTTGCGAAAGCGAACGGATCGTCGTTCATTCCATTTGCGACGGTCGGCATAAAGGCGACCATTGTAAACATCCGAAGGCGCGCTGTCTCGGCGGCCACCACCCGGCAAAAAGATGGAATTGGGGAATATACTGGCGTTACCATCGACCACCTGACCCGGCAATGTCAGACTCCCTCTTCCTGACGCACCTGCAGCCCAGCTTCCCGGCGGAGCACTTCCTCAACCGCGAGCTCGGCCTCCTCGCCTTCAACCGCCGGGTGCTGGCGCAGGCGCTCGACGAGAACACGCCGCTGCTGGAACGCCTGCGTTTCCTCTGCATCGTTTCCAGCAACCTCGACGAGTTCTTCGAGATTCGCGTCGCCGGCTTGAAGGAGCATGTCCGCGCCCAGGCGGCGAGCATCACCATCGACGGGCTATCACCGCAGGAGGGCCTGCGCCGCGTCAGCGCCGCCGCCCACGACCTGATCGACGACCAGTACCGCGTCTTCAACGACATCATCCTTCCCGCCTTGGCGAATGAAGGCATCCGCTTCTGGCGGCGTTCCAAATGGACGGAGGCGCAGCGGGAATGGATCCGCGACTATTTCCTGCGCGAGGTGGCACCGGTATTGACGCCCATCGGCCTCGATCCCTCGCACCCCTTCCCGCGCGTACTCAACAAGAGCCTCAACTTCGCGGTCGAGCTGGAAGGCCGCGACGCCTTCGGGCGCAGTTCCGGCGCCGCCATCGTCCAGGCGCCGCGCGCGTTGCCGCGTGTCATCCAACTGCCGGACGAGATCGCGGGAACATCGCATGGCTTCGTCTTTCTCTCCTCGGTGCTGCACGAATTCGTCGGCGAGCTTTTCACCGGGATGAACGTGCTGGGCTGCTATCAATTCCGCGTCACCCGTAACTCCGACCTCTGGGTCGACGACGAAGAAGCAACCAACCTGCGCATCAAGCTGCAAGGCGAACTGCCGCAACGCCATTTCGGCGACGCCGTGCGCCTGGAAGTGGCGGACAACTGCTCGCCCGCCATGAACAGCTTCCTCCTCACCCAGTTCGGGCTGGAGGAATCCGATCTTTACCGCGTTTACGGGCCGGTGAAACTGGTTCGCCTGATGCAGGTGCCGGATTGGGTAGAGCTCCACGATCTCAAATTTCCGCCCTTCCTGCCCGGCCTGCCCAAGGCGCTCGGCAAGATGGCCAACATTTTCGATACCCTGCGTCAGGGCGATATTCTGCTGCACCACCCTTACCAGTCCTTCGCACCCGTGATCGAGTTGCTGCAACAGGCCGCCAAGGATCCCAAGGTCGTGGCCATCAAGATGACGGTCTATCGCACCGGGACCGATTCCGTGCTCATGGAAACGCTCATCCTCGCCGCCCAGAACGGCAAGGAAGTGACGGTGGTGCTGGAATTGATGGCGCGTTTCGACGAGGAAGCGAATATCGGCTGGGCGGCCCGGCTGGAAGAAGTCGGCGCGCACGTCGTCTATGGCGTCGTCGGCTACAAGGTGCATGCCAAGGCGCTGCTCATCGTTCGTCGCGAGACGGGCGGACTGCGGCGGTACGCCCACCTCGGCACCGGCAACTACCATCCGCGCACGGCGCGCCTCTACACCGATTTCGGCATGCTCACCGCCAACGAGGAACTCTGCTTCGACGTCAGCGAAGTGTTCAAGCAGCTCACCGGCCTCGGCAAGGCGCGCACACTCAAGCATCTGCTCCAGGCGCCCTTCACGCTCCAACCCAGCATCGTCAGCGCCATCCGGGCGGAAGCGGAGATCGCCAAATCCGGCAAGCCGGCGCGCATCATCGCCAAGATGAACGCGCTTTTGGAGCCGCAGACCATCGAGGCGCTCTACGAAGCCTCGCAGGCCGGCGTCACCGTCGACCTCATCGTGCGCGGCGTCTGCGCCCTGAAACCAGGCGTTCCAGGGCTTTCCGACAAGATCCGCGTGCGCTCGGTGATTGGCCGCTTTCTCGAACACCATCGGGTTTACTACTTCCTCGCCGACGGTAAGGAAAAAGTCTATCTCTCGAGTGCCGACTGGATGGACCGCAACTTCTTCAGGCGCATCGAACTCGCCTTTCCCGTGCTCGATCCCAAGCTGCGCAAGCGCGTCATTGCCGAGGGCCTCAAGTGCTACCTTGCGGATAACCAGCAGGCCTGGGAAATGGACAGCGCCGGCCACTACCACCGCAAGCGCCCGCATCGCGCCAAGCCGCACAACGCCCAGGCCGAGCTGATGGTCATCTACGGGAAGATGTGAGGCAAGCGCCGGCTGCAGTCGGGCGATGAATTCGCCCGCGATTCCGGCGGTCAAGTTGCGATCAGCGCCTCGTAAGCCCAAGCGAGACCAAGCGCGGCCAGCGCCAGCCAGATGGCGATCACGACAGCGCCGGCAAGCCGGCTCACCGGCCTGCCCTGCGCCATGACAACCTGGGCACGAGACCTGCATTCCGCGAGCACCGCCGGCGGCATGAGCCGGATGCAAAGGGCGATGCCCAACGGCACCAGCACCAGGTCGTCGAGATAGCCGAGCACCGGGATGAAATCGGGAATCAGATCGATGGGGCTGAAGGCGTAGGCGACGACGATGGCGATCAGCGCCTTGGCGTACCAGGGCGTCAGCGGATGACGGGCGGCGAGGTAGAGCGCAAAGGTCTCGGTCTTGAGTTGCCGCGCCCGCTGTTTTAAATGCTCAAGCATGGGAGGGGTCAGGTCGCCGTTGTTAAGGCGGTTCCAGCTATGCGCCAACCTCGATCACCGCGTTCCCGCCTTGCCAGGATTCGGCAGCGGCGGCGATGCCCATCACTCTCCGATACTGCTCCGGTTCTTTGAGGTCGGCCATTTCGAAAACGAGCCCTTCCCCGTTTTTCTCGGTATCGAAATAGGCGAGCCTCACGCCACTGGATGGGATGGTCCCTTCCTGAGCCAACTTGTAGCCACGGCCAAGCAGCGAACTTCGCCGCGCATCGAATTCGCTGCGCGTGACCCAGGACGAAACATGCTGCAAGCCCTTACGGCCCGAATCCAGGAATTCCTTGTAGATGCTTGAATGGTCGTCGTGTTGTTGGATGATTTCGATTTGCATGGCACCGGAGTTCGCCAGGGCGATTGAGATGGTGGGCGACTGCGCCGCATTGTCGCGGTACTTGAACTCCGCCAGGGTGATTTGCCGTTTGATGAAAAAGGGACCGATGCCTAGGGCGTGTTTACAAAAAGGCGACCGTTTCGGCGGGGGGGTGCGAGGGTCACGGGAAGGCGCCCG
>JAPUEC010000045.1 GCA_027492775.1 Rhodocyclaceae bacterium | reverse complement strand
GCCTGTTCCACGATCTCGAGACCCAGCGCCGGCACCTCGAAACGCTGGCGGCAACCGATCCGTTGACCGGCCTCAACAATCGCCGCCGGCTCTTCGAGCGCGCCCACGCGGAGATCGAGCGTTGCCAACGCAGCGGCGAATCGCTCACCATCTTCATGCTCGATCTCGACCATTTCAAGGCGGTCAACGACCGCTATGGCCACGCCGCCGGCGATGCCATGCTGGTGGCGGTTTCCAACGCCATCGGCGCCACGCTGCGCCGGGTCGACATTGCCGGTCGGCTGGGTGGTGAGGAGTTCGTCATCGTGCTACCGGATACCAACCAGGAAGCGGCAGCGTTCGCCGCCGAGCGGCTGCGCGTCGCATTGGCGGCAGCCCGTACCGAGGATGGCATCGGCGTCACCACCAGCCTTGGCGTGGCGATCGCCGAAAGAGTGCCGGTCGAGGCCTATCCCGAGGAATACTTCCGCGAGCTCATCCACGAAGCCGACACCGCCCTCTATCTCGCCAAGGAGCGCGGGCGCAATCGCGTCGAGTTCTGGTCGGCCGAAATGGCGATCCAGGCGTCCTGACGCGGCTCCGCACGCTCACCGGGCGACGGGCGCTGCCCCGGCCTCGGTGACGATCCAGTCCAGCGGCTGGTCATGCGGCTCAGGCCGGATGCTCTCCACCCGGTTCATTTCGAACCCTACGCCAATCGCCAGCGGCCGCGGCGAGAGCGCCGCAAGGGTGCGGTCGAAGTAGCCGCCGCCGTAGCCCAGTCGATAGCCTGCCGCGTCGAAGGCGTTGAGCGGCAGGAACAGGACGTCCGGCGTCAACCAATCCCCTTCCATCGGCGTTGGAATCCCATGGCGATCGGGCATCAGGGGGGTTTCGGGGTTCCATTCGCGAAAGGCCAGTGGCGAGTTGGCGTCGACCACCACGGGCAAGGCCGCGCGTCCTCCGGATTGGCGCCAGGCATCGATGGCGGCGCGAATATCCGGCTCGTTTTTGATCGGCCAGCAGAACCCGATGGTCATCTCCTGGAATTGCGGAAAGGCGCCAACAAGATGACCAACGATGCAAGCCGACAATTCGGCATGCCGTTCGGGCGAAATCTCCGCCCGGCGCGCCACCATTTCCCGCCGCAAGGCGTTACGCCAATCCTGACGCGGCCTATCGTCCGTGCTATTGTGAAAGTCGAGTGCCATTTGCGGCAATGTAGCATATGAAACAACACGCCTTCCTCCTCGCCTTCGGGCTCCTCGCCGCCGCCGTTTCCGCCGCCCCCAACGATGCCAGCTACATCCTGGCGCGCGATGCCTTCCGTGCCGGCGACAGCCTGCGGCTGGAACGCGCCGCCAGCGGCCTGGGCGACCATGAACTGCTGCCCTACGTCGATTACTTCAAGCTTCGCATGCGCCTGGAACAGGCGGACGGCAATGTCGCGCTGGCCTTCTTCAACCGCTACGACGGCACCTACGTGGCGGAGAAGCTACGCGGCGACTGGTTGCGCGTGCTGGCCAAGCGCGGGCAGTGGTCGGACGTGGAAAGGGAATATGCCAAGCTCAAGGCGCCCGAACAGGACACCACCTGCATCGCCTTGCAGGCGCGGCTGGCGCGCGGCGATAAGTCGGCGCTCGACGAGGCGCAGGCGCTTTGGCTGACCCTGCTCGACCCGCCGGATACCTGCACCCCGGTGCTCGAAGCGCTGATCTGGGACAAGCGCGTGCTCGCCAACGAGGTTTGGGAGCGCATCCGCCGCCAATTCGAGGCCAACCGCACCAACTGGGCGCGGGTGACCATGGCTTACCTGCCGCTCAGTCAGTCGCCGGATGCGAAACAGGTCGATGCGGTGGTTGACCGGGCGGCAGCCTACCTCGCCAAGCTGCCGGCAGGCTGGAATTCGGGCCGCGCCGGCCGTGAAATGGCAGCGCTGGCCGTGCAGCGGGTTGCGGTTTCCGATCCTGTGTTCGCGGCCGAACAGTTGGAGCACTTGCAAGGCAAGCTCCAGGATTCGGAAAAACGCTGGGCCTGGAGCCAGATCGGTCTCAACGGCGCCAAGCGTCATCTGCCCAGCGCCCTTGCCTGGTACGGGCGAGCCGAAGGCGCGGCGCTGACGGAAGAGGCGGCGCAATGGAAAGTGCGGGCGGCGTTGCGCGCCCTCGACTGGTCCACGGTTTACGCCACCATCGAAGCGATGCCGCCGGCGCTGG
The DNA here is from genome assembly GCA_027492775.1 of Rhodocyclaceae bacterium. GTDB lineage: Bacteria > Pseudomonadota > Gammaproteobacteria > Burkholderiales > Rhodocyclaceae > UBA1934. Next base: position 831 of record JAPUEC010000045.1, on the reverse strand, counting down.
CGGAAAAGCCGGAATGGGTCTACTGGCTCGGCCGCGCCTACAAGGCCGGCGGGCGCCTGACCGACGCCAACGCGCTCTTCATGCGCATCGCCGGGCGGCCGAATTTTTACGGCAATCTCGCCGACGAGGAACTTGGGCGTCGCATCACTGCGCCGCCGCGCAGCCAGCCTTTGACCTTAGAGGAGGCCGCCAAGGCAGCCGAAAACGCCGGGTTGCGTCGCGCGCTGGCGCTCTTCCGCGTCAATATGCGGACCGAGGCAGTGCGTGAATGGAACTGGAACTTGCGCGGCATGAGCGACCGCGAGCTCTTGGCGGCGGCCGAACTTGCCAAGCGCCAGCTGATCTACGACCGCGCCATCAGCACCGCCGACCGCACCCAGGCCGAACACGACTACACCCTGCGTTATCTGGCGCCGTTCGGCGACCAGGTGCGCCCGGCGGCCAAGAACCAGTTGCTCGACGACGCCTGGGTGTATGGCCTCATGCGCCAGGAGAGCCGTTTCATCACCGACGCCAAATCCACCGTCGGCGCTTCCGGCCTCATGCAGCTCATGCCGGCGACGGCGCGTTGGGTGGCCAAGAAGATCGGCCTGCGGGATTACCAGCACGAGCGGGTAAACGACACCGAGGTCAATCTCCTGCTCGGCACCAGTTACATGCGCATGGTCATGGAGAGCCTGGACAATCACCCGGTACTCGCGTCGGCCGCCTACAACGCCGGGCCCGGCCGCGCCCGCCGCTGGCAGGACGTAAAACCGCTCGAAGGCGCCATCTACGCCGAAACCATCCCGTTCAACGAAACCCGCGACTACGTCAAGAAGGTGATGAGCA
>JAPUEC010000044.1 GCA_027492775.1 Rhodocyclaceae bacterium | reverse complement strand
CGTCAGACTCAACAACTCTCCCGTATAGCCTGCGCATCGCATCAAAGCCGCAGATTGATCGCGAGCGGTGACATAGGTCAGCGCATTCATGATCACCACAACGTCAAAATCTTCTCCGGGATCGCCATCAACGAAACTCATGGGTTCAAGGAACCTCACCAGGCTTCGAGCCTCCGTGGGTACCGAGATGCCCCCTTCAGCCCGATCGAACCAGGATTGTTCAAGTGGCGACATCCCGGCTAACAGAGCTTCAGGGTATTTGGCCTGTTGCGCGAAAGCCAAAAAACCGGGATCGATATCGGTTGCCGCGATCTCTATTTCCTCGATTTTGCCACCTCCCGGCATCGCATTGTGCAACCACCACAACGCAAGGGAATATGGTTCAGCGCCGACGGAGCAGGCGTGCACCAATATCTTGACGCGCTTCTTGTTGATCTGTTGCATCAGCGCAAAAAGCGTCCCAATCAACGGCCGGTTGCGAAAAAAGGCCGTCGCTCCTTTATGCTCGCCGTTATAGGCGCGGATCATGATGGGATTTACCAATTCCGCTTCTCCGCCACTATTTACCATTTCAGTTCTCGTTGCGCCTTAATTTCACAGCGTTGAATAATTCAGTTCCGCCCTTGAGCGAAGTGCGTCCAGACGTTCGGCGTCGCATACGCCAAGCACCTCGCTTGCGAGCAAAGCGCGGGCTTTCTCGATGACCGAACCATATTCCCCCGGCGTCAGTGCAACAGCGGCGGAATCAAGTCCAAGTTCTTCGAGAAGTCCGGCAATTTTCGCCGTATTACTTTCCGCAACCAAAAACGGAATTTGCTGAAAAGCCGCTGCAATAGAGTAGTGAAAGCGCCCGGAAACCACGAGGGCAGATGCCCCAATCACCTCCAGCCACTCCTGTTCGGCGACGGGAAAGTGAAGTTGATGTGGAATCTTCAGTTGCTGCAGTGCATTCGCCATGGCCGCTACAAAACCCACCTCGTCGGAAGCGAGAAAGGCTTTCGCGCCGCTCACGATCTCGACCATAAACCCTTCGTCATGCATCCAGTCCGCCAATCGGGCGAAGCAATTCACCATCTGCGGCGACCAAGCCACCGAGCCTCCCAGGACAAGCTTCTTCTGTCGTACAAGCGCCTTGGCGCGATGTCGTGCCAGGAACAGTGGCAGGCAATCAAAGCCCAGTTGTGCGTCGGCGTTGAAAGGCGTGAGATTAGCCAAACTCAGCCTTTCGCGCGCAACCACCACATTAGCCATGCCATAGACCTCCCCATAATAAAGGGCGGCGGAAGTGACGCCATCCGGCATCAATGCCTCGCCTGGATAGCAGGAGTGATTCACCAAGGCGACCCGTTTGCCGTATCGGCGGCCGGCGACATAGGCCAAATACAACAGCAATGAAGGCAGGGGATAGGTGCCGTGAATAGAACCCTCACCATTGATTACCACGCAATCGGCCGCGCGCATCATGGCGGCGATGTCGGGGTAGACCTCCTCGAATCTCAAGAAAAACTCATCGGATTCCAGACTTGCCAAGCCAGTCGGCGCAGGACAACCGGATAGCAGTCGTCTCAGCGGTAATACAAGGATGGTGTCGAAGCGCGTGCGCAAACCCTCGTGGAGCCCCAAGCTGGTACAGGCGCATCCCCAGTGATACCAATAGTGCGTATCGCCAATGAGCAAGGCCGACCGGCCGGCTGGCGGCACAGGCAATAGAGTGGCAGAGGTCGGCGATTGAGTTGGTGGCGGCGAGGTGTCGGCCGGAGAGCACGCGGCAATCCAATCGCGCGCCTCTCCAAGAACCGCCCACCACCCGGCTTCGGAGGCAACGCGCTGTCGAATCATTTCAGCCGAGCGATACCACGGCGATATGCCGGAACGCGCATTCCCCCAACGCCACTCCGCATAAACCGGCAGGAGCAACAAGGTCTTGACGCCTAACGCTCCCGCTAGATGCACGGTCGAATTATCCACTGAAACAACGGCGTCCAGCGCCGAAACGAGCGCTGCAAATTCGTCGAAATCGCGGAGCGCATCGATGTCAGGCAATTGGCGCAAGGCAGGCGAAACAGCGGCTACCTCCTCCACCGTCGCACCATATTGCAGGGAGATGAAGCTTGCCGAGCCATTTACCAGATCACCGAAAACAGCGGGGTCGATGGAACGGATTTTCCGCGCTTTTGCATCCGCGCCGCCGCGCCACGAAACGCCGACCTTCAATCCCGGTCCCAAATGTCGCAAGTATTCGCGCCAATAGGCAACGCGCTCCGGATGAGCCGAAAGGAAGGCAGCGCGAGGCGAGGTGAGGGGAAAGTAAAGCGGCAAACTCAAAGCGGAAATGCAGAAGTCGATCTGCGGCAGGCCGGCGTGCCAGACGATTTGCTCAAAGCGCTCGCGACGCAGCAGCAGACATTCCGGAAAGGCTCTAGCAAACAGGCGTTCCAGCCTCGGCTCGCATTCAAGAATGCATCGCCCACCGGCTTGCAGAATGCCCGAAACAAACGGCGCATACATGATTTCATCGCCGATGCCCTGCTCGCCATAAACCAGCACGGTCTTGCCCCGCAAATCCTCGCCGTTCCAGCGAGGCCAGGGCACCGAGCGTGGCGGGGCATCTCCGCCACCTGAATTCCTCCACTCGAGCGCCGCCCAACCGGCCTCGAAATCGCCATTCGCCATCAGCTCCCAGGCATGGTGGATCCGCAATTCAGGATGGGCGGGATGGTAGTGCAAGCCTGCCTGAATAACCGCCAGCGCTTCGGCGCGACGACCCAATGCCGCCAGGCAATTGGCGGCAGCGCGGATCGCCAGCGGCGATTCAGGCTGGATGACCAGTGCTGCTTGGGCGGCTTCCAATCCAGCCTCATTTTCATCCATGTCGTAATACGCAGCACCGAGATTCTCCAGCGCCTCCCGGAAAGCCGGATTGATCGTCAGGGCAGTGCGATACGCCGCAGCCGCCTCTTCGAGGCGAGAGGCATTGTGCAGGATCACGCCCATGGCAAATGGTATTTGAGGATTGGTGGGCTTCAATCGATTGGCCAGACGCAAACACTCGAGACCGCTGTCAATTGCGCCCTTGCTTGCCTGCAGGTGGCC
>JAPUEC010000043.1 GCA_027492775.1 Rhodocyclaceae bacterium | reverse complement strand
TCATCTACACTTAATTGAAATAAACAAAGGGCCATATCCCGAAAGATACATATCGCGTCTTTTTTCCGTTCGACCGGCAATTATGAAGCAAACAGACGCGAAAGATAGTTTGAAGACGCGCAAACTTATCTTTGACTACGACCCAGAGTATTTGATTAGAAACGACCGCGATTTCTTTCCTGCATCATTCGCGATCCTCCAAGGAATGATCCCGGTCCTTAAGATGGTTGGGGGCCTGGCAGAGCTGAATATTGATGAGATTTTTGAAATGCAGATAGCCAACTTGAGGGGTGGCATTGAAGACCTCAAATGCAATTTATCATCCTCTGAGTTAACCAATTTCGATCTCATCAATGCTCCAAGGCTCCGAGATGCAGAAGCCGAGATTTCTTCTGCAATAAAATCGATCAATTTCGATGATACTGCCACAGAATCTGCCAAAATTCGAGCTATTTTCGCGTCAGATGGTGGCCTTGCAGACTGTAGGGCAGATACCCTTGTTGATCGAGTAAAGAGCCTTCTAGCGGGCACATCCGCAGACGAATTATTCTCTGCATTCCCCAAAGAATTTGCAAACAGGTCCGAAGACCCTTCTGGCGATATTGGCGCTTTCGCCTTTGCGTTCTATATGCTGGGCGCCATCCCAAGGTTCAGAGAAATCACAAAAGGGCAAACAGACAAAAAATAAAGCGTTTCACTTCTCAGTTCATTGACGCCCTCCACATAGGCGAAGCGTCGTTTACCGACGCATTCGTAACGATGGATAAGTCTGCATCGCGGCTGGCAAGCGCGGTTTACAGCTACGCGGGAGTCAGAACAAAATCTATACTCGTAGAAAACATCAAGAGCATCTGACCAGCCTTCCCCGCCGCGACAAGGCGGCTTGCCTGTGGCAAGACGCCCGCGGCGTTGGCAATCGGCGCAAGCCGTAGGCCAGGGGTTTATCGGGGGGCGCAGCGGGCCCCAAATGCGGAGGGGGCCGCCCGGGTGGACCCGAATGCGCCCGCCGCCCTGGGGGCGGACGCAGCAGAATTTCGTCATATCGCCGATATTCTGCGGCGATCCAAGCGTCTTGCGAAAAATCAGCCGTAAGGTTTAGCTAACCTGATCCCAACCCAGGATCGTCCCCATGCGCAGCGCCCTGCCCCTCGCTCTTGCCCTGCTTCTCCCCCTGCCCGCCATGGCCTCGCCGCTGGACGGCAAAAGCTACATCATTGAGCTTTCCTCCACACAATACTCCAGCGGCTATGGCGAGTACCTTGTTCCGCCCTTGACTAAGGCGCTGCGCCAATCGGGGTTGCGCAACAAGAACGGCCCCGGCGCGGATGTGGTGGTGAATGTCGTACCCGAAAGCGATGTGGGCAAATGGGTCAAGACTGCGCAGGGCAAGGAATGGCTTTATACCCTGTCGGTCACGGTCGGCATTTCTCCGGCCGAGACCAACCTGCCCATCGACGGCACGCCGGTGTTCGGCGTACGGGCCAGCCTGTTGACGCCCAATGCCGACCGAGAGGATGAGCTGGCCTGTCTGATCGGCCTTGCCGCGAGGACGGCGGTGGCCAATTACCGGCCAAAAGGCATCGTGGCGGTTGATGGCAGCTCCTGCTTGCGCGGCGAGTAAGACGCCGCCTGAAGACGGCCAAGGCAGGGCGCAACCTTAGTATCTTTCGCCAGATTTCGCGCATAACAGCAGTAACGAAAACCCCCGGCGCCTTGCGGCACCGGGGGTATGGCAAGCTCGCGGGTCCGCGAAACGCCTGATCAATCCTTGGCGCGTTCCACATAGCTGTCGTCATCGGTGTTGATGACGATGCGGGTGCCCGGCCCGATATGCGGCGGCACCATAATGCGCAGACCGTTCGAGGTCATCGCAGGCTTGTAGCTGGACGAGGCGGTCTGCCCCTTCACCACCGGCTCGGTCTCGGCGATTTCGACGGTGATCTTTTGCGGCACTTCGATGGCGATCGGAACGCCATCAAAGGTTTTCAGATAGCAGCGCATCCCTTCCTGAAGGTAGGGTTTGTTGCCGCCCATCACGTCCTCGGTCACGACGACCTGTTCGTAGGATTCGGGCTGCATGAAGTGGAAACCTTCGCCGTCCTCATACAGGAAGTCATAGTCGCGCTCATCCACGGTGGCCTTTTCGACCTGATCGGTGGTCTTCCAGCGTTCCGAGACCTTCACCCCGTCGGCGATGCGGCGCATGTCCACGCTGGTCGTGGGCGTGCCCTTGCCGGGGCGATAGGTTTCGGCCAACAGGACGACGTAGAGCTTGCCGTCCATCTCGACGACATTGCCCTTGCGCAGGGACGAGGCGATGACTTTCACGGGTGCATTCCTTGTGGTTTTCGGTCCGCCGTCCTAATGGGACGCACGATTGACGGCGCGGTTAGCGCATCTTGGCCCGGATTTCCAGCCGAAAGGCAGAAAACATGACGACAAGCTGGTGGAACAAGGATCGCCACGCCGACCGCAGGCCGCTTCTCTTGGCCCGCAACCGGATTCAGGCGGGCATTCGGGCGTGGCTGGACCAGCGGGACTTTACCGAGGTGGACCCCGCGGCGCTGGCGATTTCACCGGGAAACGAGGCACATCTGCACGCTTTTGGCACCGAGGCGCTGGATGATGGGGGTGGCTCGCGGCGGATGTATCTGCACACCTCGCCAGAATTTGCGATGAAGAAACTGCTGGCGGCGGGCGAAACCCGGATCGCCGCCTTTGCCCATGTCTGGCGCAACCGCGAACGGGGCGCGCTGCATTCGCCGGAGTTCACCATGCTGGAATGGTATCGCGTGGGCGAAGACTATGAGGTGCTGATGGAAGACACGATGGCCTTCCTGCGGCTTGCGGTTGAGGTAACGGGCGCCGGTCGGCTGCGTTTCCGCGGGCGCGACTGTGATCCCATGCTGGAACCTGAACGCCTGTCGGTCGCCGAGGGGTTTTCGCGCTATGCCGGAATTGACCTGCTGGCCACCATCGCCCCCGATGGCACGCCCGACCGCGACGCGCTGGCCGCGCAGGTCTCTGCGGTGGGCATTACGGTGCGCGGCGGGGACACATGGTCCGACCTTCTTTCCCGCGTGCTGGTGGACCGGGTGGAACCCCATCTGGGCATGGGCCGGGTGACC
>JAPUEC010000042.1 GCA_027492775.1 Rhodocyclaceae bacterium | reverse complement strand
TGCCTCGGCGACGCCCTGCGCCTCTTCCGATCCTTCCGGCAGGGTTTTGAGCAGGCGCTCCCAATAACGCACGGCGCCGGCGAAATCCTTGCGGTCGTAGGCGGCGGTGCCGGCGAGCGAAAGCGCCATGGAATTGGTCGGTTCCAGTTCAAGCGCCTTTTCGATCAATTGCAGGGGTTTGCCTTCCAGGTTGCCGTTGGCGCGCACCGCCAGCAGGTCGGCGTAGCTCGCCATCAGGCCGGCATCGGTGTAAAGGGCATCGCCCAAGCGGGCAAAGGCTTTTTCCGCCTCGTCGAAACGGCGCAGGGCCTTATAGGAACGCGCCAGCATCGCCCAACCGCGGAGGTCGTCTGGATTTTTTTCCAGTCGGGCGGCCAATGCCGAAACCATTTCGTCGACATTGCCGGCATTGACGGCGTGATCCTGCCCCATGCCAGGTTTGAGCGCGTCCGGACTGCCGAGCCAGGCATAAAGCCCGAATGCGGCAACCGGCAGAATCACCGCCAAGGAAAGCGCGGTGCGTCGGGAAGTCTTCCCAGCGGGCGCGACGGGCACCTCGCCATCCTCGCTCTCGGCCAGCAGGCGGCGCTGCAACTCGCGCTGCGCTTCCTCGAATGCCGCTTCGGTCAATGTGCCTTCGCCGCGGTCGCTTTCCAGTTCACGCATTTGCTCGCGATAGATGGCGGCGTTGAGGGTCTTGCGATCGACGACATCGGCGCCGCGCGGCCGCAACAGTGGGCGCAACAGGAAGAAAAGCACCACCGCAACGAGAACGATGGCGGCAATGATGAAGGGGGCGGAAGCAGGCACCGAGGATTTTCCTGAAAACAACGGGTGCCCAAGTTAGGGCACCCGCCTTGAATCGTCAACTGATTCCGGTCGGAACGTCCGGGCAGGCGCGCCCGCCAAACGCTCCGTCATGCGGAAGCTTATTTGTCGATCCGGTAATTCGCGGACTGCGCATGGGCAAAGAGCCCCTCGCCTTCGGCAAAGGTCTTGGCGATGCGTCCGAGCGTCTGCGCGCCGGCCTTGGAAACCTTGATCAGGCTGGTGCGCTTACGGAAATCGTCAACGCCGAGCGGCGAGGAGAAACGCGCACTGCCGGAGGTCGGCAGAACGTGGTTCGGCCCGGCGCAATAATCGCCGAGCGGCTCGGAGGTGTAATGACCGATGAAGATGGCGCCGGCGTGGTGAATCTTCTCGACCCAGGGATCGGGGTCGGCCAGCGACAGCTCCAGGTGCTCCGGCGCGACGCGGTTGGCGATTTCGCAGGCCTCCTCCAGATCCCGCGCGCCGATCAGGGCGCCGCGGTTTTCCAGCGCGGCGCGGATGATGGCTTGTCGCGGCATGGTCGGCAAAAGCTTGTCGATGCTCTGCTGCACGCGGTCGATGAACGCTTCGTCGGTACACACCATGATGCACTGCGCCAGTTCGTCATGCTCGGCCTGCGAGAAGAGGTCCATCGCCGCCCAGTCGGGGTTGCCGCTGCCATCGGAGACGACGAGGATTTCGGAGGGGCCAGCGACCATGTCGATGCCGACGATGCCGAACACCCGGCGCTTGGCGCAGGCGACATAGGCATTGCCGGGGCCGACCACCTTGTCGACTCGGGGAACGGTGGCCGTGCCGAAAGCCAGCGCCCCCACCGCTTGCGCGCCGCCGATGGCGAAAACGCGATCGACGCCGGAAAGCGCCGCCGCGGCCAGCACCAGGGCGTTCTTCTCGCCGTCCGGCGTCGGCACCACCATGATCAGTTCCTTGACACCCGCGACCTTGGCCGGCACTGCGTTCATCAGCACCGACGAGGGGTAGGCCGCCTTGCCGCCGGGCACGTAGAGGCCGACGCGGTCGAGCGGCGTCACCATCATGCCGAGCATGGTGCCGTCGGCTTCGGTGTAGCGGAAGCCCTTGGCCTCCTGGCGTTCATGATAGGCGCGGATGCGCTGGGCCGAGACTTCCAGCGCCTCACGCTCCACTGCCGACAGGCTGGCGAGCGCGTCGGTCAGCGCGGATTTCGGGAGCTCCAGTTCGGCCATCGTCTTCGCCTGCATGCGGTCGAAGCGATTGGTGTACTCGAGCACGGCTTCGTCGCCGCGCTGTTTGACGTCGTTGAGGATGCCGACGACGGTGCGTTCGATGTCGTCGTCCTGCGCTCCCTCGAAAGCGAGCAACTGGTCCAGTCGCTCCTTGAAATCGGCGTCTGCCGTTCTCAAGCGCTTGATGCTAGTCATGATTTCTCCACAGCCTCCGAAAAGGCATTGATGATTGATTGAATGGTTGAAGTCTTGACCTTGAGCGCGGCCTGATTGACGATCAGGCGGCTGGAAATGGGCAGGATGTCCTCGACTGCCACCAGGTTGTTCGCTTTGAGGGTGCCGCCGGTCGACACCAGATCGACGATGGCATCGGCCAGCCCGACCAGCGGCGCCAGTTCCATGGAGCCATAGAGTTTGATCAGGTCGACGTGCACGCCCTTGGCGGCGAAATGTTCGCGCGCCGTTTGGATGTATTTGGTCGCCACCTTGAGCCGGGCGCCCGGCTTGACGGCATTCTGGTAGTCGAAGCCGGCGGGCACCGCCACCATCATGCGGCATTGGGCGATTTTGAGATCGAGCGGGGCGTAGAGCCCATCGCCGCCATGCTCGATGAGCACGTCCTTGCCGGCCACGCCAAGATCGGCGGCGCCGTATTGGACGTAGGTCGGAACGTCGGTCGCCCGCACGATCACCACCCGCACGTCCGGGAGATTGGTTTCGATGATGAGCTTGCGCGAGGTTTCCGGGTTTTCCTTGGGCTCGATACCGGCCGCAGCCAGGAGGGGAAGGGTTTCGTCGAAAATGCGGCCCTTCGACAGGGCGATCGTGATGCCGTTCACATGGATGCTCGCGGGTAAAATTTGATTATACTGCAACGCAACAACTGCCTAAACGCCGAAGCCACGGCGATCCGAACTAAAAGAAGCCATGAGCGCCATCATCTACGCCCTGAGTGCCAACGCCGGCATCGCCGTCAGCAAGGCCGTCGCAGCAACCTACACCGGATCTTCCGCCATGCTGGCGGAGGCCGTGCATAGCGCCGCCGACTGTGCCAACCAGCTCCTGCTCCTGCTCGGGCTCAGACAGGCCAGACGCCCGCCCTCTCAACAACATCCGCTCGG
>JAPUEC010000041.1 GCA_027492775.1 Rhodocyclaceae bacterium | reverse complement strand
AAGGCCCATGCCAAGAGCGGAAAATCCGCCAAGCGCGCCAAGCATGCCGCGCCGGGTTCCGTGCAGAAGGTCAGCTACAAGCGACAGATGCGTCGCGCGGTCGAGGATTCCGAACCGGGCCGGCTGGCGCTCGCTTCTTCCTCCGCTTATGTGATCGATCAAGAGTCCGGCGAGGCCGTGGTCGATAAAAGCTCGAGCGCCGTCCTTCCCATTGCCTCGATCTCCAAGCTCATGACCGCTATGGTCGTCCTCGACGCCAAGCTCGATATGCAGGAGATCATCAATATCGGCGAAGAGGAAGTGGATACCCTCAAGGGTACCCGTTCACGTCTTGCGGTGGGCACCACCATGACCCGCGAAACCGCGCTGCTGCTGGCACTCATGTCATCCGAGAACCGCGCCGCACATGCCTTGGGGCGTCACTATCCGGGGGGGCTTCGCGCTTTCGTCGCCGCCATGAACCAGAAGGCGCAGGCGCTGGGCATGACCCATAGCCGCTTCGAAGAGCCGACCGGTCTTTCGAGCAACAATGTCTCTACGGCACGCGATCTCGCCAAGATGGTTGCCGCCGCCGGCGCCTATCCGGAAATCCGCGCCGCTTCGACCACCGCCGAGGCACAGGTCGACGTGCGGGGCCGGGTGCAGGCCTTCCGCAATACCAATGCGCTGGTCAAGAACGACAACTGGGAAATCATCGTTTCCAAGACCGGCTACATTTCCGAAGCCGGGCGCTGCCTGGTGATGCAGGCCAAGGTTGCTTCGCGGCCGGTGGTGATCGTGCTGCTCGACTCAAACGGCAAAATGACGCGAGTCGGCGACGCCAACCGCATCAAGCGCTGGATGGAAATTGCCAAGCAAGGCCCTGGGCGCAGCGTCTGAGTCTTGTCGCTTTCCGCAAAGGCCGCAGCAGCGGCCTTTTTTATTGCCCTCTGCCGCCCATGGTGGCTTAAAGTCCATTTCACCAGCGTGGAATTGGAAAGCGGCCTGAAAAACCTTTAACATCGCTGTGAACGGCGGTTTTCTGCGCTGCGGGCTGAGTTCGGCGGGTTGCCGTGAAGGCGACAGGCATACGCAAAGGAATTCCCGCAGCCCCGCCGGCGGAGTGCAATCCGCGCCTAGTTTCTGGCATCACCATCAATAACCAGGGGGTAACCGAAATGGCAATGTTCGCTTGGGACGACAAACTTAAAACCAACCACACCGCAATCGACAACGATCACAAGAAGCTGGTCGATCTCGTCAATCAGCTTGCCGACGCCATGCAGGCCGGCAAGGGCAAGGATGTCTGCGGCAAGGTGCTGAACGAACTCATCAACTACACCAAGACCCATTTCGCCATGGAAGAGCGGCTGATGACCACTCACCTCTATCCCAAGGCGGCGGAGCATCGCGCCGAGCACACCAAACTGCTCAAGGAAGTGGCCGACTTCAAGACGAAGTTCGATTCCGGCGCGCTGACCGTGACTGCCTCGCTGCTCGGTTTCCTGCGCGACTGGCTGGTCAATCACATCTGCCAATCCGACAAGGCGCTCGCCGCCGCGCTGCCCAAGTAAGCCGGTTCGATGGCCGCCGGGCAGCGTCCGGCGGCGGTTTTCTTGCAATCCGCATCCCGGCCTCGGGCGGCGCCTCTGGTAAACTCGCACCTTTCCCTTGAGTCCCGGTCCATGCGCGTCGCTCTGTTCGTTACCTGTCTTGTCGATTTGATGCGGCCGTCCATCGGCTTCGCGGCGCTCGACCTCCTCGAAGCCGCCGGCTGCGACGTGACCGTGCCCGATCGCCAGACCTGCTGCGGCCAGCCGGCCTCGAGCGCCGGCGAAGATGACGCCGCCCGCGCGCTCGCTAAGAAGAATATCGCCGATCTCGAAGCTTACGACTACGTCGTCATTCCCTCGGGCTCCTGCGCCGAACACATGAAGAACGGCTATCCCGAACTGCTGAAGAACGATCCCGCCTGGTCCGCGCGCGCCTTGGCGTTTTCGGCGCGCTGTTTCGAGCTGACGACTTTCCTCGCCGACGTCCTCAAGATCGAAGCGGTGCAGGGGCGTTATCAAGGCAACGTCACCTATCACGATTCCTGCAAGGGCCTGCGCGGCCTCGGCATCAAGGCCCAGCCGCGCGCGCTGCTCGCCAAAGTCGAGGGGCTGAACCTGCGCGAAATGCCGGAGAGCGAGGAATGCTGCGGTTTCGGCGGCGCCTTCTCGATCAAGTTCGGCGCCATCTCGACCGCCATTGTCGAGCGCAAGTGCGAGAACATCGTCGGCGCCGGCGCCGATGCCGTGATCGGCGGCGATCTCGGCTGCCTGCTCAATATCGAAGGGCGGCTGCGCCGCCGTGGCGACACCACGACTCAGGTCCTGCATGTGGCCGAAGTGCTGGCAGGCAACGTCGATGCGGCCTCGGCGATTGGTAGAGACCCTGCTTCCGAGGCGCTTCCTACCCTGAGCGAGGTCGGTTGATGCGCTCACAGGCCATGTTTTTCCAATCGCGCGCCGAAACCAAGGCGCGCGATCTCGGCATCCGCAAAAAGTTGGATGGCGCCAAGTCGCTCTTCGTCGGCAAGCGCCGATTGGGCATGGAGGCGCTGGCGGTGGACGAACTCGATTTCCCCGAGTTGCGCGACGCCGCCAAGGCGATCCGCGACAAGGTCGTCGCCAACCTCGACGTCTGGCTTGAAATATTCGAGGAGCAAGCGCTCGCCACTGGTGCCGAAGTGCTGTGGGCACGCGATGGTGCCGAGGTGGCGCGGCTGGCGGTGGAGATCGCCCAGCGCCATGGCGTCAAGAAGGTGGTCAAGTCGAAATCCATGCTCTCCGAGGAGGCCGACCTCAACGCCGCCTTCGAAGCCGTCGGCATCGCCTCCATCGAGACCGACCTCGGCGAATACATCGTCCAGCTCGCCAAGGAGCCGCCGTCGCACATCATCGCCCCGGCCATGCACAAGTCGCGCGACGATGTCGCCGATCTCTTCGTCGAACACCATGGCAAGCCGCGCCAGACCGATATCCCGGCGCTCTCCCGCGAAGCCCGCGAAGTGCTGCGCCAGCACTTCCTCACGGCCGACATGGGCATCACCGGCGCTAATTTCCTGGTGGCAGAGACCGGCTCGGCGGCGCTCGTCACCAATGAAGGCAACGGCCGCATGGTGACCACGCTGCCACGGCTGCATGTCGTCATCACCGGGATCGAAAAGGTCATCCCGTCACTCAACGATCTCGCCACGCTCATGCGCATCCTGCCGCGCTCAGCGACGGGTCAGAGCATTTCCAACTATGTTTCGCTGCTCACTGGAACGCGGTCGCGGGATGCGGCCCTCACCCCCGACCCCTCTCCCATGAATGGGCGAGGGGAGATTGGTGCGGCGCCAGGCGCCGAAAACAGGCTCGAAGGGCCGGAAAAGACCATTTTCATCCTGGTCGACAACGGCCGCGCCGGCCTGGTCGGCACCGAATTTCAGCCCATGCTGCGCTGCATCCGTTGCGCCGCCTGCATGAACCATTGCCCGGTGTTTTCCACCATCGGTGGCCATGCCTACGGTTGGGTTTATCCCGGCCCCATGGGTTCGGTGCTGACGCCGCTTTACACCGGCTTGAAGAACGCCCGCGACCTGCCGCACGCCTCCACCGGCTGCAACCAATGCGGCGTGGTGTGCCCGGTCGGCATTCCCTTGCCCGACCTCATGCATCGCCTGCGCCGTCAGGGCGTCGAACAGGGCTTGCGTCCCTGGAGCGAGCGGCTCGGCTTCAAGGCCTGGGCCTGGGTGGCCAAGCGGCCGGCGCTCTATCGCGCCACGACCGGGTTGGCGAGGCGCTACCTCAAGTGGCTGGCCCACGGCGGCGACCGCATCCAGGTACTCGGCCTCGCGCCCGGCTGGACGGAAGGTCGCGACCTCGCAGCGCCGGCGCCGAAAAGCTTTCATGCCCGCTATCAGGCAAGGAAAAAAACGAAATGAAAATGACCTCCGACGGCCCGATGGTGATTCCGCTCTGGATCAGCGGCCACGCTTATCTCACCATGACCGAACAGTATCGCGATGTTGGCCAGGGCAAGGACGGGACTGCGCTGCGCCGAGTGCCCTGCTGTGGTCGTGGCCAGGTCGAGACGGCGCTGGCGGCGGCTGAGGAGGCCCAGCTCGACTGGGCGGCGCTGAGCATGGGCGAGCGCCAGGGCTTTCTGCTGGCGCTAGCCGACGCGCTCGAGGCCTACGCCGATCATTTCACCCTGCTCCTGCAGGAAGAGGCGGGCATGGCGGAGACGGAAGCCCACGCCGAGGTGGATGCCGCGCTCGCCTTTTTACGCGCCGGCCGCGTTGGCGATACCGGCATCGTCGCTTTTGTCGCCGCCGAAGCACAGCCGCTGGCCTCGTTTGCCCAAGCCGCCGCACCGACGCTGCTGGCCGGCGGCGCGGTGGTGGCCAAGTCGGCCTTGCGCGCCCCCGGCGCCGCCTACGCCCTGTGCGAATTGAGCGCCCGCGCCAAGTGGCCGGAAGGCGTGCTCAATCTGGTGCACGGGGATGAAGCGGTGGCTGCGGCTTTTGCGGTGGCCGCGGAAGAGGGGCGCGTCACTTTCCATCCGGAAGCGGACGCGGGAGAGACAGCATGAGCAACGCGGCGCGTGAAGCCATTCTCGGACGCGTCCGGAGCGGCATTGGTCGGAGCGATTTGACCACCCGGCGCCAGGCGGCGGAAGCGGCCATGCGGCGCGGCGCGCCCGGCCCGCAACCGCGTCTCGATCCCGATTTGGTGGCGCGTTTCCGCCAAAAAGCCGAAGCGCTTTCAAGCACGACGGAAGCGGTGGCGCGCGCAGAGGACGTCCCCGCCGTGGTGGCGCGCTATCTGGCGCAAAACGAATTGGGCACCGCCCTGGTGGCGACCTCCGACGTCGCCGCTGGCCAGGCGTGGAGCGCTGCCGGCTTGCAGGTCGAAGGCCGCGCCGCCGTCGATGCCGACCGGGTCGGCATCACCGGTTGTTTCTGCGCCATCGCCGAGACTGGCACCATCATGCTGCTTTCCTCGGCGGAGACGCCGGCCTCGGTCAGCCTGCTGCCGGAAACCCACATCGCCCTGGTGGCGAAGGAACGCATGGTCGGCACCATGGAAGACGCTTTCGCCTTGCTGCGGCAGGAGCACGGCGATCCGCCGCGATCGGTCAATTTCATCTCCGGCCCCTCGCGCACCGGCGACATCGAGCAGACCATCGTCCTCGGCGCCCACGGGCCATGCCGGGTGCACCTCATCGTCGTCGGCTGAGCTCCGGTAGGGATTGAGCCAGAAGCGAGAGGCGCGGCTTTCGAGCCGCTTGACCTTTCAAATGCGAGAAGGCGCGGCGTCCAAGCCGCTCCGGTTTGCGATACCAGCGCGGACTTCAGCAGGTTTTGACGACGATGTCGTGCAACGTATTGGCGCAGGTGGCAATGCGGTCGGCGGCGTTGGAGAGGTGGCGATAGATTTCCCGGCGCTTGAACATGTGGATGTAGTCCTCGCCCTGGAATAATTCCTTCAAGGCCGCCCGGTAGCTGCGCTCGACCTTGCGTTCGGCCTTGCGGGCGGCATCCGCGTAGGCGGCCGCTTCCGCCGGCTCCTTTGCCAGCTTGGCGAAGCCCCGCGCCAGGGCGTCGGTCCCGAGCTTGATGTGCATGGCGATTTCCAGGCAGTGCTTGTCTGGCTGCAATTCCAGGTCGTCCATTTCATAGACGGTGGTTTTGCAGTAATTAAGGATTTCATCGAGGTTGATGATGGCGCGATAGAGGTCTTCGCGGTCGATGGGTGTGGAAAACGCCTCGTTCAGCGTGTGCAGGTTGCGGACTTTGGTGCGATCCGCCTCGTGTTCTTTCTGCTTGATCTTGTGGCCCACCGCCGGGTCGGCGTTCTGCATGAATTCCACCAGCAGTCCGGTGCCGTGCGCCACCTGCTCTGCCTCTTCGACCAGCATGGCGAAGAAATCCGGCGTCTTGGGAAAAGCGATCGCGACCAAGCGCCGCAGCAGGGAGAGACGTGCTTCCTTGGCTTTCATAGGTTTGGCCTCGAAAGGTAAAGGTTGAACAGGGCGTAGACCAGCACGGCGTATAGCGCCGCGCCCGGCATGGTAATGACCCAGGTGGTGACGATTTCCCGTGCCTTGTGCCAGCGCACCGCGCGTGGACGCTCGGAAGCCCCGATCCCCATGATCGAACTGGCAACCACGTGCGTGGTGGAAACCGGCATGCCGCCGAGGGAGGCGCCGATGATCAAGGCGCCCGCGGTCAGCTGGGAACTGAGGGCATGAATGGGCCGCACCCGATAGATGGAGAATCCCAGCGTGCGCACGATGCGCCAGCCGCCCGAGAGAATGCCCAGGGTGATCGCCGCGGCGCAGGCGAGCATCACCCAGAAGGGAACCTCGAACTTCGGGATGAAGCCGCCGAGCAGAAGCACCAAGGTGAGCATGCCCATGCTCTTCTGCGCATCGTTGGCGCCATGGGCGAAAGCGAGCGCGGCGGCGGTGACGAATTGCGCCGCGCGCAGCCGCGAATTGGCGGCCCGGTTTGCGGCGATGAGCAAGCGGTTGATGAAGCGGAGCATGACGAATCCGACCGCGAATCCCATGAGCGGCGAGAGCAGCAGCGCGGCGATCAGCTTGGCGACGCCGGTCAGCCGGCCGTGATGCAGGAGTTCATGGAATCCCCAGATCACCTGTTCGCTGCCGACGGAAACCACCACCGCCCCTACTAACCCACCGACCAGCGCATGCGACGACGAAGAAGGAATGCCGAAGAACCAGGTAGTGAGGTTCCAGGCGATGGCGCCGATCAGGCCGCTCAACACGATGGAAAGCGCCAGCGTTTCCCGCACGTCCGTAAGATCGACGAAGTGGCCGATGGTGTCCGCCACCGCCGTCCCGCCCAGCAGCGGACCGAGGAACTCGAAGACGCTGACCAGCAGCACCGCCTGGATGGGCGTCATCGCCCGCGAGGCGACAACGGTGGCGATGATATTGGCGGCATCGTTGAAGCCGTTGGTGTAGTCGAAGACCAGCACCACGGCGACGATGATCAGCGTCAGGACGAGCAGCGGCTCCATGGGGTGCGGCGAACCGCCCTACTGCGCGGCCTTCGGCAGCGGGCTGAATTCGACCGGCACCCAGGCGTAGCTGCCCTTGCCTTCGGCCCGGACATGGCCAATGCCGGGGAAGGGCAGATGCATGCCGGCGACCAGGGATTTGCTCTCGGCCATCGCCTTCATGAGATTGCGGCGGGTGGCGATGGCTTGCTTCTGGTCGATGTCGAATTCGATGGAAACGCCTGGTTTGGCGAACTGAACCGCATGGGCGTGCACCACGTCGCCCCAGATCAGGAGTTTCTGGCCCTCCGATTCGACGGCATAAGCGGTGTGGCCGGGCGTATGGCCGCTGGCCTGGACCGCCCGCACACCGGGCACCAGCGTCTCGCCAACTTTGAAGGTTTTCCAGCGGCCGGCGGCCTGATAAGGCGCGGCGGCGTCGCGGGCCATCTTGAAGAAAGGCTGCGCTTCCTTGGGGGCGGCGTCGGCGATCTGTTGCGAGAGCCAGAAATCGTTGTCGGCCTGAGCGACCAGGACGTTGGCCTTGGGGAAGACCGGCTTGCCGTCGGCGCCGTTGATGCCACCGACGTGATCGCCGTGGAGATGGGTGATGACCACCGTGTCGACCTGCGCCGGGTCGATGCCCGCGACCTTCATGTTCTGCAGCACGTAGCCCAGGCCCGGCCCGAATAATTGCGCGGCGCCGGCGTCGACCAGCACCAGATTGCTGCCGGTATTGATCAGGTAAGCATTGACCGCCGTCTGCATCTTGGGGCTGCCGACGAACATGCGGGCGAGCAGTTTCCGGAGTTCGACTTCATTGGTGTTCTTGAGCAGTTTGGTTTCGAGTTCGATGGTGCCGTCGAAGAGGGCGGTCACCTCGAACTTGCCCAGTTGCAGGCGGTAATAGCCGGGCACCTGGGTCTTGGTTGCAGGCGCCTCGGCCACGGCCGGCGAGAGGGGGGCGAACGCCAGCAGCGCGGCGGTGGTCAGGGCAAAAATGTTTCGCAGAAGGCGGGGCATGAGTTTCTCCAATTGCGGTTTTATTTGAACGTCACGATGCCAATGATATCGGCACTCGCCATTGGAGCATGTTCTGAATGATTTCGTTTATCGGCGCCAGGCTAGGGGAGCAAATTTCCACACGAAATGGTGGATGCGATGCCGGGAGCAGCAGGCACGAGTGGGCGCCAGCAGATAGGCGGGCGGGCATGCTGACTGCTCCTCAAGTTAGCCATCCATTTCTTAGCCATGAAGAGCCTCGATTCTCATAACCGGTTCGAAGGCGGATCCCTCGCCGATTTGCGCCGGGCGGTCGCCGATTGCCGTGCCTGTCCGCTGTGGGAACGCGCCACCCGGGCGGTTCCGGGCGAGGGAGGGGCGGATGCGCAGGTCATGCTGGTGGGCGAGCAGCCGGGCGACAAGGAGGACCTCAGCGGCCATCCCTTCGTCGGCCCCGCCGGTCAATTGCTCGATCGGGCGCTGGCGGAGGCGGGCGTCGACCGGGAGCAGGTCTTCGTCACCAATACCGTCAAACATTTCAGCTGGGAACCGCGCGGCAAGCGGCGCATGCACAAGACGCCAGCGCAGCGTGAAATCGCGGCTTGCATGGATTGGCTGGAAGCGGAGATCGACCTCGTTCAGCCGAAAGTGATCGTCTGCCTTGGAGCGACGGCGGCAAAAGCCTTATTGGGCAAGGCGTTTCGCGTCAGCGTCGAGCGCGGCCGCCTGATCCCGGGCGGGCCTGCGCCCTTCCTGCTGGCGACGGTGCATCCCTCGTCGATATTGCGCATGCGCGATGCCGCCGAACGCGAAGCGGCCGTCCATCAATTGGCCGAGGATTTGCGCCAGATTCACGCGGCGCTGGAGGCGCCGGATGCCGGGCCGGCGGCGAGTTGAATGCTCGCGCCGGCGACCGCCGGCCGCTCAGCGCTTGAATTCCTCCCGCATCGCTCGTTTGTTGAGCTTGCCGACGCTGGTCTTGCTCAGACTCTCGACGAAGATGATGTTGATGAGGATGGCGTAGCGCGAGAGGCCGAGTCTTTCCACCTGATCCGCGACGTGCTTGCGCAATTTGCTTTCGCTGACGTTGTCCGCCTCCTCCGGCTTCAGGCGCACCAGTGCAAGCGGGCGCTCGCCCCATTTTTCGTCGCGCTGGGCGATGACCGCAACTTCCAGCACCGCCGGATGCTGGAGCAGGATGTCCTCCAGTTGCAGCGAGGAGGTCCATTCGCCGCCGGATTTGATGACGTCCTTCAAGCGGTCGGTGATCTGCAGGTAGCCGTAGGGATCGATGTGACCGATGTCGCCGGTATGGAGATAGCCGCCGCGCCAGAGGTTTTCGGAGGTTTCACCGTCGTTCAGGTAGCCTTGCGTCAGCCAGGGGCTGCGCACCACCACTTCGCCGGTCGTCTTGCCGTCGGGCGGCAGGCTTCGCATGTCTTCATCGACGATGCGCAGGTCCACCAGCGGCAGCGGCAGACCGGTCTTGGTGCGCAGCGCCGCCTGTTCCTCGGGGGAGGCGTCGGTGCGCTCGGTCGGTAGGTGGGCGAGGGTGAGAATCGGGCAGGTCTCGGACATGCCGTAGCCGGTGAAGACGTCGATCCCCTTCTTTTGTGCCGCGATCGCCATCGCCTTGGGCATGGCGGCGCCACCGATGACTACCTTCCAGTGCGAGAGATCGACCTCGTTGATGAGCGGGTGGTGCATGAGCATGTGGAGGATGGTCGGCACGCAATGCGAGAAGGTCACGCCCTCGCGCTCGATCAGTTTCAGAAGGCGGTCCGGCTGGTAGGGGCCGGGATAGACCTGCTTCAAGCCGAGCATGGTGGCGATGTAGGGGAAGCCCCAGGCGTGCACATGGAACATCGGCGTCAGCGGCATGTAGACGTCTTCGCGATGCAGACGCCCCTGTACGGCGGCGCTGCCGAGCGCGGCGGTGGCAGCCAAGGTATGGAGCACAAGCTGGCGGTGGCTGAAGAACACGCCCTTGGGGTCGCCGGTGGTGCCGGTGGTGTAGAAGACCGTGGCCTGGGTGTTTTCGTCGAAGTCGGGGAAGTCGTAGGTGGGCGAGGCCGCGGTGAGCAGGGCTTCGTAGGTCGCATCCAGCTTCACCGGGGTGGCGGGCTGCGCTTCGGTGTCAGCCAGGAGGACGATGGCGCGGATACTCTCGAACTTGTCGGCGATGCCCTCGATCACCGGCAAGAAATCGGCATTGACAAGCAGCACGTCCGCTTTGGCGTGGTTGAGGGTGTAGAGAATCTGCTCGGGCGAGAGCCGGATATTCACGGTTTCGAGGATGGCGCCCATCATCGGCACGGCGAAATAGCATTCGAGATAGCGATGCGAATCCCAATCCATCACCGCCACCGTCTTCCCCGCCTCGACGCCCAAGGAGGCGAGGCCGTTCGCCAGCTGGCCGATGCGGCGCTCCAGCCCGCGATAGTTGTAGCGCGAGCTGTTGGCATAGACGATTTCGCGCTCGGGCGAATGCACCAGCGGTGTCAGCAGCAACTGCTTGATGAGCAGCGGATAGCCGTAGGCGGACGGCGTGGCATTTATTGTTTTGACGGCCATGGTGTTCTCCCCAAAAATTTTTGCGTCTTGCGCTCCTGCGGCACCCTAGCGCATGGGGCCGGGTGCGGCAAGCCCGTTTTTTACTTTAGTGCCGGCGCTGTTCGCCGGGTGGTTCGCGATGCTAGCATTCGCCTCCTTATGCGACTCGAAGAACTCCGCCAACGCCTGCGCGCTGCCGGGGCCAAGCCCTGCCATGAAGACCGCATCCTGCGCGCCTGGATGCGGGCGCAGCCGCTAGATTCCGGCCCACGGCGGCGGCGCTCCGAGGACGATTTGCCGCTGCAGGTGCGCAATGCCCTGCCGGCACTGACCGAAGACCTCGGCCACCTGGCGCGGGTGCGTTCGGAGCACCCGAGCGAGGACGGCTCGGCGCGATTGCTGGTCGAGTTGGCCGACGGCCAGACGGTGGAGAGCGTTCTCCTGCCGCGCGACGGCGTCTGCGTCTCGACCCAGGTGGGATGCGCCGTGGGCTGCGTCTTCTGCATGACCGGCCGCGACGGCCTCTTGCGCCAACTTGGCAGCGCCGAAATCGCCGCCCAGGTGGTGCTGGCGCGGGCGCGGCGCAATGTCCGGCGAGTCGTGTTCATGGGCATGGGCGAGCCGGCCCACAATCTAGAGAATGTGCTGGAGGCGATCGACCTGCTCGCTGGCGCCGGCGCCATCGGGCACAAGAATCTCGTGTTTTCCACCGTCGGCGACCGCCGTGTTTTCGAGCGCCTGCCGCAAGGCGCGGTCAAGCCGGCGCTGGCCCTGTCGCTGCATTCCACCAAGGCCGACCTGCGCGCGCGCCTTCTCCCCCGCGCTCCGCGTATCGATCCGGCCGAGCTGGTGGAACTGGCCGAGCACTATGCCCGCTCGACCGGCTACCCGATTCAATATCAATGGACCTTGCTCGAAGGCATCAACGACGGCGACGACGAAGTGGATGAAATCGTCCGGCTGCTTACCGGCAAGTACGCCATCCTCAACCTCATTCCCTACAACACCGGCGGCGATTCCGAGTTTCGCCGGCCATCAGCGTCTAGCGTCAAGGCCATGGCCACCCGTCTGCACCAGCGCCGCATCCTGACCAAGGTGCGCAATTCCGCCGGACAGGACATCGATGGCGGATGCGGGCAGTTGCGGGCGCGGGAAAACGTCCCGAAGCAAGGCGCGGCTATGTCTTCCTGCCGGCCGGTGCCTATGCGCGTCATCCCGGTCAGTCGTCCAGAATAATTGCCGAGATCGCAGCGTATTTGCACTGGCCAAGAAGAACTCAACGGCGCCAGTAGCCGCCATTCAGGCGCCAGTTGCCACCGTGGTCAGGTTGCCAGCGATGGGGCTCCCAGCGCTCATGCGGACGGTGCCGTTCCCAATGCCCGCCGATCCAGTAGTGGCGGTCGCCGCCCCATTGCCAATAGCCGGGGATCCAGAAGTAATCGGTTTGCGGCGGGGCGGAGACGATTTCCACGCGCATCGGCGGTTGAGGCATCGGCGCCATGACGACCGCCGGGCCGCTCACCGTAACACGCGGCGGCACGACCGTGCACCCGGCAAGCGCCACGGCGAACGCGCAAACGCATAAGGGCAGAGTGATTTTCGAAGTGGCCATGATCAATCCTCGCAATCTGGCCGGTGGGTCGGCGACTGGATTCAGCCCGCCATAACGCTCCGGCTGAAGGGATTAACGCATGGCGCCGCCTTGGAAATGCGCGAAAAAACGTAACTTTCGCGACCGGTTTGTAAGGAAAATTTTCGCTTCAGGCCTGGAGCATCAAGCCTCCGGTTCCGCTTTCATGCGGTTGCAGAAACGCAGGGATTCCGGATAGGGGAAAAAGTCTTCAACATGGCCAGCGCGGATTTTGCGCTGGGCTTCCTGCCAGAACTTGGGGGAGAGCAGGTCGGCGTGGTGCTTGTGGAAAAGTTTGCGGAGGACGGGCGAGCCGAGGAGGAAGTGGCCGAATTCCTCGGGGAAAACATCATTCTTGGCCACCGGATACCACACTTCGCCCGACATTTCGGTCTCGAAATCGGGCGCGGGTGGAATCTCGCGGAAGTTGCAGTCGGTCATGTACTCGATTTCGTCGTAGTCGTAGAAGACGACGCGGCCATAGCGGGTCATGCCGAAGTTCTTCCATAGCATGTCGCCGGGAAAGACGTTTGCCTGGGCCAGTTCGCGGATGGCATTGCCGTATTCGCGCACGGCGTGCTCCATGCCGGCGACGTTCTGCGAACGTTCGAGCTTGTCGAGGTGGATATTGAGCGGCTCCATGCGGCGCTCGATGTAAAGGTGGCGGATGATGAGCTGGTTGCCTTCGATTTCGCAGCTCGAGCCGGCGAGTTCCTGCAATTCCGTCACCAATTCCGGCGCGAAGCGGTCGAGCGGGAAGGAGACGTTGGAGTATTCGAGCGTGTCGGCCATGCGCCCGACGCGATCCACCTGCTTGACGATGTTGTATTTGTGCTTGACCGTCTCGCGGTCCATGTTTTCCTTGGCGGCGCCGAAGACGTCCTTGATGATCTTGAAGACGTAGGGGTAGGACGGCAACGTGAAGACGAGCATGACCATGCCGCGGATGCCGGGGGCGATGATGAACTTGTCCTCGGAGTACTTGAGGTGGTACTGGAAATCGCGCAGGAAAAGGGTCTTGCCCTGCTTGCCGAGGCCGAGCATGGTGTAGATCTCGGAGCGCGGCTTGCTCGGCATGATCGAGCGCAGGAACTGCACATAGGCCGAGGGCACTTCCATGTCGACCATGAAATAGGCGCGCGAGAGCGAGAACAGGAGGCCGATCCGCCAGGCGTCGAGCAGGACGGTGTCGATGACGAGTTTGCCGTGCTCGTCGTGGAGGACAGCGGCGGCGAACGGGAATTCGTTCTGGCCGTTGATGCACTTGCCGATGACGTAAGCGGCCTTGTTGCGATAAAAGGGCGAGGACAGGACCTGGATCTGGAAATTGACCTCGCGCTGCGGGATGCCCTGAAGATGCCGTTCCACCGCCTGGAGAATGTAATTGACGTCGCGCGCGAGATTTCCGAATTCGCGTTTCCAACCAAAATCGAGGAAGACGCGGCGCAGCTCGCGTTTCAGCCCGCGCGTTGCGTAGTAGCACTTGTAGGTCGGCGTTTCCTCGTCGGTCGGGATGTATTCGGTCGAGATTGCCGGCCGCACGAAGATGAAATCGTTGTGGTAGTAGGCGCGGTGGAGGATCTTGGTCGTGGCGGAATTGAAGAAGGTTTCCGCCAGCTCCGGCTGCTTGTGTTGGAGCAAGAGGCCGATGTACAGCAGTTTGGCCTGCTGCCAGGTCGCCTGGTCGATCTTGCGCACCGGAAAGCGCGCATTGAGGCGTTCGACGCATTCATTGACGCGGTTATCGTAGAAGTGGATACGCTCCTTGACTGCGTTCTGCACCCCTTGCCAATCCTCCTCCTCGAAGCGCCGCTTCGCCTGGCGGCAGGTTTCGCGAAAGAGGGTGTAATGCTTGTTGAAGCCTTGCACCATCCCCCGGGCGATCTGCTGGGCGCGTGAGCCGTGGAGTCCGATAAAGATGTTCATCGCCGAGGAGGGGGAAAAGGTATCGTCAGTCAATGGATTCTATCAGGCGGTCCAGGCTGCCGCGGCGGCGCGGGTCGGGGCGTTGAGGGGGAGGCGGAGTGTGAAGAGCGTCCGGCCGGGCGAGGATGCGCAACGGATTTCGCCGCCGAGCAGGCCGGTGACGATATTGTAGATGATGGAGAGCCCCAGGCCAGAACCGCCCTGGCCGAGCTTGGTGGTGAAGAAGGGCTCGAAGATGTGTTCGAGATGGGCGGCGGGAATGCCGTTTCCGTCATCCTCGACCAGGAGTTCGACCCAGTTTTCGTCCGGCCGGGTGGCGGAGATGCACACGCGCCCGCGTTCGCGCCCCTCGAAGGCGTGCTGGACGGCGTTGTTGATGAGATTGATGACCACCTGGCCGAGAGGCCCGGGATAGCTGTCGAGTTCGATTCCCGGAGCGATGCGGATGTCGATGCTGACTGGCTGATGCTTGAGCGCCGGCGCCATCGAGGCGACGATTTCGGCCACCGTCTGGTCGAGGGCGAAGGATCTGCGGTTTTCGCTGGTCTGGTCGACCGCGACCTGCTTGAAGTTGCGGATCAGCTCATAGGCGCGCTCGAGGTTGCGCAGAAGCGCGCCGCTGCCTTCCCGGGTGCCGGCGGCGAAGTTGACGAGCGCCGATTTACGCAGGGGCGCCCCCGCCGCGAGCTCGCCTTCCAGGTCGCGCGCCTGTTCGGCTAGCGTACTGGCGATGGTGACGGCATTGCCGATCGGCGTGTTCAGTTCGTGCGCCAGCCCGGCGACCATGGCGCCCAGCGCCGCCAGTTTTTCCGAGCGGATTAGGACGTCCTGTGAGCGCTGGAGGTGATCCAGCGCCTCGGTGAGGGCGGCGGTACGGTCCTGCACCTGCTGCTCCAGCGTTTCGTTGAGACGGCGCACTTCGCGCTCCGCGATCTTGCGGGCGGTGATGTCGTTGTGCAGCACGAGCAGGCGCGCTTCGCCGTCGATGTCGATGCGCTCGGAGGTGATGATGACATCGCGCAGGTTGCCGTCGGGCGTGGTGATCCGGGTTTCGAAGTCGTGGCGGCCGTGCGCGTCGCCCAATGTCGCCAGCCACTCCGAGCGGTGTTCCGGGCTCGACCACAGCCCTTCGCGGATCGACGAGCGGCCGATGAGTTCCTCGCGGGCGACACCGTACATCTCTTCGTAAGCGCGATTGACGTCGATGAAAAATCCATCCTCCAGGCGGCTGATGGAGGTGGCGAGCGGGCTGGCGCGGAATAGCGTAGCGAACTTCTCCTGCGAGCGCCGCGCCTCTTCCAGCGCTTCCACCTCGTCCGTGACTTCGCGCAACATGCCGAAGTAGCGGGATGGCCCATCCTGAGTTTGGAGTTCGGGCACCAGATCGACGTCGATGACGCGGCGTTTGCCGGTTGCCGGATCGACGTGATCGCGCCGGTAATGCACTGCCTCGCCCCGCTGGGCGGCGGCAAATTGCTCTCGGAGCTGGTCGTAGGCGATTTCGCCGATTACCTCCTTAACATGCCGCCCGGCGATCTCCGCTTGCGTCCTGCCAAAAAATGCGGCGTAGCGGGCGTTAACATAAACATAGCGGTGTTGCTCGTCGGCCAAACACACCGGCGCCGGCACGTTTTGCAGCACCAGGTCGAGATGACGGCGAATGGTGGTGCGCTCGTTCTGGCGGCGGCGGTATTGGTCGGTCGCCTGGGTGACCAGCAAGGCGGCGACGACGAGGAAAGTCGCCTGCACCACCCAGCGCTGCAGGGGCGAGAGCTCGAGCTGGAAGCGGCCGCCCATCGATTCGTCGAGGGCCATGAAGAGCAGGATGGCGACGGTCAGCACCGTCATCACCACCGCGGTGCGGGCGCCGATCAGCCAGCCGCAGAGAATGACGAGCAGAGGCAGCCCGATCAGGCCGATGTTGTTATTGCCGGACGTGAGCAGGGCGCTGCCGAGAATGAGCAGCCAGATCGACCAGGTGAGAAAAACCGCCGCCAAGCCGCTGCCGAAAAAGAGGAGGCCGGCGCAGACAGCGCAAAGGCTGAGCGCCAGCGCCGGTTGCAGCCACCAGTACGGCGCTTGCAGCGCGCCTTCGAGCGAACCGGCCGCCAGCAGGGTGATGTAGCCGATGGCAACGACGGCGAGCAGCTTCCGGACCAGTCGCTGGCCCAGATCTTCGTCGAACAGCGACCACAAGCGCTGAGAGGAGGCGAAATCCGGAATCATGGCCCAAGCATAGCAGTTCAGCCCGATAGCGAAAAACGGTGCCGTTTTAATCGATTCCCTGCGAGATAAAAGCTTTGCGTCGATGAGCGGCGCATGGGCCGGGCTTCATCAGAGAATGCTGACAGCGCCGTGGGTTTCCGCGATAATTATCGGCCCGCATCGGCGGCCGCATTTCATTGCGCCGTTGGCCAAACCGGCCAGGATACGGACCCTCGACGCAAACCCAAGACGTCCAACAGATCCATGGAGTAACAATGAGCGCATCCCTCATCAAGGTCCCGCAAGGCGGTCAAAAAATCGTTGCCGGCCAGCCCACCCCCGACAACCCGATCATTCCCTTCATCGAAGGTGACGGCATCGGCATCGACATCACGCCGGTGATGATCAAGGTGATCGACGCCGCGGTGGCCAAAGCCTACGGCGGCAAAAAGAAGATTCATTGGATGGAAGTCTATGCCGGCGAAAAGTCAACCCGCCTCTACGGCCAGGACCAGTGGATGCCGGAAGAGACCTTTGCTGCCTTGCGCGAATATTCCGTCTCGATCAAGGGGCCGATGACGACGCCGGTCGGCGGCGGCATCCGTTCGCTCAACGTGGCGCTCCGCCAGGAACTCGACCTCTACCAGTGCGTGCGCCCGGTGCGCTACTTCAAGGGCGTGCCCTCGCCGCTCAAGCAGCCTGAACTGACCGACATGGTCATCTACCGCGAGAACACCGAGGACATCTACGCCGGCATCGAGTGGGCCGCCGAGTCGGACAACGCCAAGAAGGTCATCGCCTTCCTGCAGAACGAAATGGGCGTCAAGAAAATCCGTTTCCCGGAAACCTCCGGCATCGGCATCAAGCCCGTCTCCAAGGACGGCACCGAGCGCCTGGTGCGCGCCGCCATCAAGTACGCCATCGACAACGACCGCAAGTCGGTGACCATCGTGCACAAGGGCAACATCATGAAGTTCACCGAGGGTGGATTCCGCGACTGGGCCTATGCGCTCGCCAAAAACGAGTTCGGCGCCCAGCCCATCGACGGCGGCCCGTGGTGCAAGTTCAAGAATCCCAAGACCGGCCGCGACATCGTCGTCAAGGACGCCATCGCCGACGCCTTCCTGCAGCAGATCCTGCTGCGCCCGGCCGAATACGACGTCATCGCCACCCTGAACCTGAACGGCGACTACATCTCCGACGCACTGGCGGCGCAGGTGGGCGGCATCGGCATCGCCCCGGGCGCCAACATCTCCGACCAGTACGCGGTGTTCGAAGCCACCCACGGCACGGCGCCCAAGTACGCCGGCCTGGACAAGGTCAATCCAGGTTCGCTCATCCTTTCCGCCGAAATGATGCTGCGCCACCTGGGCTGGTTCGAAGCCGCCGATCTCGTCATCAAGGGCATGGAAGCCGCCATCAACGACAAGCAGGTCACCTACGACTTTGCCCGCCTGATGCCCGGCGCCAACGAAGTTTCCTGCTCGGCGTTTGGCGACGCGATGATCGAACGCATGTGATTTGAATAGCCGGGAACATCCGGCAAAGGTCTGAAAGAAGCCCCCGGTCGGGGGCTTCTTCTTTTTGCGCTGCGTCGATCAAGCATGGGCTGCCCGCGAGTCTTGCGGGGCCTGCGTCCGTTCCGCCATGCCATAGTCGCGCACCACAGCCGCCACGCGCAACCGATAGTCCTCGAAGATGTGTGCCCTTCCAGCCTGTTGAACGCGTCGATGTTCGTCCAGATTGCGCCAATCGCGGATAGCCTTTTCATCCCGCCAGAACGACAGGGAGAGCAGCTTGCCGGGCTGGGTGAGGCTCTCGAAACGTTCCACCGAAATGAAGCCGTCGATGATCGCGAGATGCTCGCGCAGGGACGCCGCAGCGCCGAGATAGGCGTCCCGCTGGCCGCTGCGGGGAAGGACTTCGAAAATCACGGCAATCATGCTGTCGCCTCCGGTCGGGCCGGAAGGCCGAAAGTATCCTCGACGACTTCCAGAAAGGTCCGTTCTTCGCGCAAGACGAAGCGCTTCGACTGCGCCAGGGCGAAGTTCTCGCGTCCACGCGGATCGGCCTTCAATCGTATGCGATACGCTTCGTAGGCGGCCAGCGACTCGAATGCGATCAAGCCCCAGGCCACATTGTTGGTGCCTTCGTGCGGCAGGAAGTACCCCAGCAGGTGGCCGCCGCAGCGCGGGATGATTTCTCCCCAGTTTTCTGAATACTCCTTGAACGCCTCGCGTTGAAACGGATCGATTTCATATCGGATAAAGCAGGTGATGGTCATTCATGGCTCCCGTTAAAGAACAGGTCGAACAATAAGCGCTTGTCGTCCCACAATGGTTCGCTTAACATCGAACCATGAAGGACGGCCCCAATATCGCCCGTATTGCCGCCCTTATCGGCGAGCACGCCCGGGCGGAAATGCTTACCGCCTTGATGGCGGACCGGGCGCTCACGGCAACGGAGCTGGCGGGCATCGCCGGGATCACCAAACAGACGGCCAGCGCTCACCTGGCCAAGCTTCTCGACGCCGGGTTGGTCGCGGTCGAGCACCAAGGGCGCCATCGTTACTTCCGGCTGGCCGATCCCGATGTCGCCAATCTGCTGGAATCGCTGATGGGCGTTGCTTTTCGCACCGGCGCCGTGCGCCTCCGCTCCAGCCCGCGTGAACCTGCCTTGCGCAAGGCACGGATTTGCTACGACCACCTGGCCGGCGAATTGGGCGTATTGGCGTTCGAGTCCATGCTTGCCCAAGGCGTCTTCAGCACGGAAGCCGAAGCCTTGCAATTGACCGATTCCGGTGCTGCCTGGTTTTCTGCGCTTGGTATTGATACCTCGGCTGTCGCTTCGCAACGGCGTTCATTTTGCCGACCGTGCCTCGACTGGAGCGAACGTCGCCGCCATCTCGGCGGCGCGTTAGGTGCCGCCCTGCTCAGGCGCTTGTTCGAGCTCGGCTGGGTGAGCCGAAACGGGGGTTCACGTGTGATCGTCTTTACGACCAAGGGGGAGCAGGCTTTTCATGGCCTTTTCCGCCATGATGTAGGTCCGTCGTGAGCGGATCCCATCATCCCGCCTGGCATGGCTGGACTTCCGGCATTTGCCCAAGCACACGCTGGTAACTTCAACGTCAGTTTGGGCGGCCCGAACCACCTGCGGGCCGTGCGGGCGCTGCTACCGGGCGCGGGCCAAAGAGGTCGGAGTCATTTGATTTTTAACTAAGCCGAACGCTCACCCGCCGCCACAGCATTCCTTTCTCGGATTACCCATTTCACATTTTCAGCGTTACTTTGCCCGCGAGCCGTGTTTTTTGCTGAAAAGGATTGCCAGATCATCCAATGGCTGGCATGGAATGTTTGGAAGAAAGTGAACTCAGTACATCCAAAACGCTGCCCTGCTGGTTAAGCCATATTCAAATGCTTAAAGCGCATCTCGACAGTCAACATGACGGCAGCTAACATTGACCAATCAGGCGCCAGGCATTCAGTCGTGGCCTCCCTTAAGCTCGCGGCCGACGCCGGATATTCCACACATTTACCCCTCATAATTAGCTCTTCCTCACTCCATTGGATTAATACCATGACCATAGTTCGCGTCGCCATGCTACTCGTAACCCTTCTGCTCAGTGCTGCAGTTCAAGCAAGCCCGGCTAGTGATGCGCTTGGCAAATGCTTCTCTGATAACACTACAGGAAAGGATCGCAAGGACCTTGCGAAATGGATCTTCGCGGGGATGTCCGCGCACCCCGACATCGGAACAATCGCAAAGGCTAGCCCCCAGGATATCGAGGCCGCCCAACGCACAATGGGCATTCTATTCACACGGCTGATTGCCGATGCTTGCCCGAATCAGATGAAAACAGTGCTTCAATCGGATGGAAGCGAAGACATCAGGATCGCATTCGAGCACCTTGGCAAAATGGCGATGCAGGAGTTGATGTCGAACCCGCAAGTCAATCAGTCTATTGGAGGCTTTGAGCGTTACATTGATAAGGCTAAGACGGATCGGGTGCTCAAGTCGAGGTGAGACTAACCCATCGTTTGAGAGGGGCGGCCCTTGAGCAGCGCTTGCCGTTTACTGCGTGCCCTTCGGCGCCCGCCTGCCTATTCAACTCTGGTTCAAGGTTCCCCATTTTTTGGCAAGTGGCCTGAGTTTTTTTATCGCTTTTTCATCACGAATCAAGCCCTCACTTTTAAAGCATGCACGCGCAAATCGGCATCTTCGACTCCGGCCTAGGCGGCCTGACCGTCCTGCGCGCCTTGCGGGCGCGGCTGCCGGGCGAGGATTTTCTTTATTTCGCCGATACCCGTTATCTGCCTTACGGTGACCGCTCGGAAGCCTTTCTGCGCGAGCGCGGGATCATCGTGGCGGATGCGATGGCGGCTCGCGGGGCCAAGCTGCTGGTGGTTGCCTGCAATACGGCGACAGCGGCGGCGGCGGAGACGATCCGCGCTCATACAACAATGCCGGTGGTCGCGCTGGAGCCGGGCGTGAAGCCCGCGGCGGGCATGACCGAGAGCGGTGTCGTCGGGGTGCTGGCGACGACACGCACCCTGGATAGCCCGCGCTTCCGCCGATTAGTGGAGAGCCACGCCAACGGTTCGCGGGTCGTGGTTCAGCCCTGCCCGGGCCTTGCCGAGGCGATTGAACTGCAAGGACCGGAGAGCGTGGAGGTGTCGACGCTGCTCGATCGCTTTACCGCGCCGCTAGCTGCGGCCGGGGCGGACGTGGTGGTGCTCGGCTGCACCCACTACCCCTGGGTGGCCGAGGGCATCGCCGCCCGCATGCCGGTGGGGACGCGCCTGCTCGATACGGGCGAAGCGGTGGCACGCCAGGTCGAGCGTGTGCTTGCGGCGGCAGGATTGCAAGGTGGCGGCGAATCGCGCCTGGCTTTTGCTACCAGCGGCGCGCCTGGCCCGGTCAGCGACACCGCTGCCCGACTTTGGGGCGAGCGGTTGGCGGTCGAGCACTGGGATATCTGAACACCGCCTGCGGCGTCGACAGCCCAACTCCCACGATCAGCCGACCATCGGTTCGATGACACGGTGCGAGCTTTACTATGGACAGGTGTTGTCCACCACGTAGTACTCCGTCCCGGTCTGGCGCAGCTTCGTAATCGTGGCGTCGTTCGGCCCCATGTACTGGTTGGAGCCGCGCGCCCGCGCCGTGGTGTAGTTGCTCACATAGGCCCGACCGACGCTGACATGGCTGGCGTTGCTGGCGGTGAAGCAGCCAGTTGCAGAAGTGAAGGTATTCGTCAGTTGGGCCACCGCACCGTAGACATTCAACCGCGACTTGGTGATCAGATTGCGCGGGTCGCGGATCGGCTTGCCCGATGTGATCATTGCCGTCCTGATCTGATCGACGCTGGCGCTGGGACGGATGGTACGCAAGGCGGCGAAGGCCCCGGAGACATGCGGCGCCGCCATCGAAGTCCCGCTCATGCTCGCAAAGCCGCCGCCGGGCACCGAGGAAGTGATGGAGGAACCGGGTGCCAGCAAGGTCAAAAAGCTGGCGCTGTTGGAATAGGAGGCCACCGTATCCGACTTGGTGGTCGCGCCGACGCTGATGGTCGAGGAGATGCAGGCGGGCGAAGAGATGGCGTTGGTTCGGCCGTCGTTGCCAGAGGCAACGACCGAGGCGATGCCGGCGCCGCGCAGGTTATCGATGATGGGTTTCATGGCGTCGGTGTCGCAATAGCTGGTGAAGCCGCCGCCGCCCAGGCTCATGTTGACCGCGGCGATGCGGTAACTGCCGCGCAAGGTGTAAACATATTCAAGCCCCCGCATGATGTCGGAGGTATAGGCCGAGAGGCAGGGCGGTGCGCCGCATCCCGAGGCGAATGACGTGAATACCTGCACGGCGATGATCTTTGCCTCCTTGCCGACGCCCGAGAAGTTGCTGCCCTTGCCGGCGGCGATTCCGGCGACGTGGGTGCCATGGATGCAGCCCGAGATGGCGCATTCCCGGCCCGCGCCCAGGCCGGTCTGGGCGTTCTGCCGATTGGGGCACAGCGAAGAACTGCCGGTGCCGTTGGTCGAATAGCAGGCTTCGGCGACCACCTTGCCGGCGAGGAAGGGATGGGTGCTATCGACGCCGGTGTCGATGATGGCCACCGTCTGACCGGTGCCGGTGGCACCAGCCGTCCAGGCCCTGTCCGCGCCGATGAGCGGTACGCTTTCCGGGAGCGAAGGCTGATGCAGCATGTCCTCCTGGAGCGTGGTCAAATCCCGGCGCGCGAACAGCGAGGTCAGGAAGGCTTCATTGCCCTCCATGACCACATAGGGCACGGTCTCGAAGCGCTTGAGTTCTTTGCCGTGATCCGCCGTCTGGATGAACGTTCGTTGCGCCACGTCGATGCGCTGGCGCTGGGCCGCCACGGCACTCGGGCCAAGCGCGTGTTCTGGGGCCACGTCGGTATGCAGCCCGACAATCAAACGGATGGTGCCGGCGTCGCGCACCTTCTTGAAAAGGTAATCCTTGACCTGCTGGCTCGCCGGCCTATCGCGCAGATCGAAGGCATAGGCGGTCGCCGCCGTCGGCAGCGGCGGCGGGCCATCTTGCGACGCCGCCGGGCCGGAAAGTAAGGAGAGGGCCGAAAGCAGGCCGGCAACGGCCCATTGACGCAGGGAACGGAAGGGCATGGCGGCAATCCTCGGGGACAGAGAGGATTCGAGTCGGCACCGGGGCGAAAGATTCCGATAATGCCAGCGCCAGTGGTCTATCCCCGGCGGCAGGTGTTGCGCCGGTTGCTAAAAAGAAAACGGCCGGGAACGAAACGTCCCGGCCGTGGATTGCGTGCTGCGCTTAGATGCGGAATTTGCCGACGATCTGCTTCAAGTCGCCGGAAACCCGCTGCAGGTCCCGGGCGGCATCTGCCGTGCCTTGCATGGTGCTGCTGGTTTCTTCGACCATGTGGGCGATCTGTTCGACGCGCTGGGCAATCGAAGTGCTGGCGCTACTCTGCTCGCGGGTGGAGTTGGCGACTTCCGAAATGCGGTCAAGCGTGTGCTTCGCACCTACTTCGATGGCGCCGAGCGATTCCGCGGCGGAGTTGGAAAGCTCGACGCCTTGCTCGACTACTGGCAGAGCGGCGCTCATGGCGTTGACCGCGCCTTCGGTGTCGCTCTGGATGCCGCTGATCATCTGTTCGATTTCGGCGGTGGCGGAGGAGGTCCGTTCCGCCAGCTTGCGCACCTCGTCGGCAACGACCGCGAAGCCACGACCCTGCTCACCGGCACGCGCCGCTTCGATGGCGGCATTGAGCGCCAGCAGATTGGTCTGGCCGGCGATGTCCTTGATGACGCCGGCGATGGACGAAATCTGGTTGGCACGTTCGTTGAGCACGCTGATGCGCTCCGAAGCACTGGCGACGGTCGAGGCGATTTGCTGAATGGCGGCGGTTGCCTGCTGGATGCGGGCGGCGCCCTGGCCGGCGAGCTGCACCGCCTCCTGCGAGTAACGCTCGGTGTCGCTGGCGTTGTCGGAAATGTGGTTGGAGGAAACGGTCAATTCCTCGATCGCGGCGGCCATGGAAGAGGTCGCTTCCGCCTGCAGGTGCGCGGCATTGGCGACGCCGGAAGCGGCGGAGTTGATGCGCTCGGAGCTGCCCACCAGGGTGTGGGAATTCTGGCTGATCTGGCCGACGATCTGCCTCAGCGAGGCGACCATCTCGCCCAGCGCATGCAGAAGGCTGCCCTTGGGCGCTTGGCCGACATCGGTGCCGAGGTCGCCGCCGGCGATACGGCGCATGACATCCGCCGCGGCGGACGGCTCGCCGCCGATTTCATCGATGACGCTGCGCGAAATCATGAATCCGAGGAAGCCGATGAGCAGCGTCGGGATCAGGGCAATCGCCAGTTGCATCAGCAGTTTTTCGCGGAAGATGCGATCCACGTCGTCCATGTAGATGCCGGCGCCCACGATCCAATTCCAGGGCTGAACCTTCATCACGAATTGCAGCTTGGGCACGGGAACCTGGGTGCCGGGGCGGGGGAAGTCGGTGTCGACGAAGCCTTCGGGCGCGTCCTTGACGGCGCCGATGAGATCATCCAGCGTCGGGCGGCCTTTGCCGTCCTTGATCTTGCCCAGCATGTTCTGGCCTTCCCACTCGGCCTTGGGTGGAACGACGCCGACGCCTTCGAGCGTATAGACGTAGAAGTAATTGGATTTCTTGTCCTCGCCGCTGAAGCGGGCACTCTTGATCGCCGCCTTGGCGAGCCGCTGCGCCTCGTCGCGCGAGAGCTTGCCGGAGGTTTCAAGCGACTGGTAGTAGTCGATGACGTTATAGGCGATCTGTACGGCGCTGCGGATTTCCACCTTGTGCGCGTCGAGCATCGTGTCCTTGACGCTCAGGGCCCCGAAGACGGCGACCAGCAACATGCCGATGACGGAGGCGACGACGATCAGAATCAGGCGAAGTCGCAGTGAATCGTCCCGGCTTTAGTAGACACTCTCGAGCCGGTTGAAATACCGCTTTTCGAACTCTACCGGAGAAACGTCGTTTGCATAGCCATGACGACGTTTCGG
>JAPUEC010000040.1:20321-25107 GCA_027492775.1 Rhodocyclaceae bacterium | reverse complement strand
GTCGACGGCAAGCTCAACAAGCAGATCGCCGACGAACTCAACATCAGCATGAAGACGGTGGAAGCCCACCGCGCC
This sequence comes from Rhodocyclaceae bacterium, assembly GCA_027492775.1. Classification (GTDB taxonomy): domain Bacteria; phylum Pseudomonadota; class Gammaproteobacteria; order Burkholderiales; family Rhodocyclaceae; genus UBA1934. Next base: position 25,032 of record JAPUEC010000040.1, on the reverse strand, counting down.
CGGGCGATGGAGAAAATCGGCGCCAAGACCCTCGCCGAACTGGTGCGGATCAGCCTGGCTCTGGAGAAGCTGGGGTTTCAGGTTCCAAAAGTGCCCAGCTGAAGCTGCCGCTGTTGTCAACGAACAGCGACGGCTCGCCCGGCGTCAGCCCGCGCAGCTTGGCGCGCAGTTCCTTGGGCGAAAGACGGGTCAGCGGCGGCTCGTCCACCGGAATGATCTTCGGCCGCACCCGCGTATCACCGCGCACCTCGTCGATCCGGCATTCGATATCGCGGCCAGCATCCTGGCGATCGGCGTGATATTTCGCGATGCGCTCGCGCACCGTCCCGACTTCCGCCACCAGCGCAGCGATATCTTCCCGTGCCCGCTGCATGCGCTTCATGATCGGCCCCATTCTCGCCACCATCTGCTGCCACTGCCCCTGCTGCGCGGGCGTCAGCGTGATCTCCTTGCGCCGCAGGCTGCCGGCCATGGTCAGATATTGCTGCGTTTCCGGCTGACTCGCCAGCACCGACAGGCCGCGCTTCATTTGCGCGATCATGTCCTCGCATTCCCCGATATAGCGCTGGTCGTTTTCCTGAAGCCGGTCGAAGCCGCTCAGATCCGGCAACAGCATCGACACCAGCGTTTCCTCGCCGCTATGGTCCTCGGTGACGCCGATGTGGACGCGCTTGCCGGCCACGGCGCAGCCCTGCGCAGTGCCGATCTCGACCGTTTCCGCGAGAATGGTGCATTGGGCGGCCCACTCGATCTCGACCTTGTCGGCCACGAGAACGGCATTCTCCGCCCGGGCGACGCGGATGACGCCGGCCGAGGTCTGCAAATGGGCGTTCGAGGCCAAGCCCTTGACGACGATATCGCCCTCGCGATTGGCCGCCATGCCGCCGACCAGATTCTGCTCGATATGGATGGCTCCGCCGGCCGACAAGACCTTGCCATAGACGTTGGCATGGAAAGTAAGGCCCTTGCCCTGGATGGTGCGCCCCTCCTGCACTTCGCCATATTCCTCGTACTCGTCGCCCTGAAGCACCAGGTTGCCGGTGGTGCGCGCGCTGACGCCCTCGCGGTTGATGATCTTCAAGGTGATGGAAATCTTGTTGGACGTGGGATCGACATCGAGAAAACCGTTGTGGTCGGCGACGATGTACTCGCAGCCGTCTTCGCGCTCAATGCGGGTACCCTCGCCGGCGAGCGTTTCGAGGTCGAGATCCGCCGGGAGATCGGGCTCGACACTGCCGCCATCGAGCTTGCGGCCTGGCGAGCCGAGCAGGCGCGGCGTCTTCATGAGGAGACGGGTGCCCTCGCGGATTTGCGGGAAGCGATTGGTGAATTGCTGCAAATCCACTCGTCCATCGGCGCGGCGGGCGGGTGCGTTGTTGCGGTGCAGGGCGTCGGACTGCTCCAGGATACCGGCATCGACGCCCTTGGTCGGCGGCCGCGCATGGGCGATGACGGCGCGCTCGGTGCGGCCGGAAGCGATCATTTCGCGCAACTTGGCGACGTCGATACCGAATTTCAGCCCCTGGCTCCAGGCGCAGGCGACGAACTCGTCGAAATCCAAACTCGTCGGCTCGTAAATCGTCTGTTCCTCGACGCCGCTCTGAACCTCGACGCCATCGTCGCCGGTGGTGTAGAGCGGCACCTCGACGATCTTTTCGAGCTGTACCGGCTCGAACATGTATTCAGCCTGGTCGCCGGCCATTTTCACCGTGCGATAAAGCGGGCGTCTTTCGGGCGGGAATTCCGCGATCTCGGCAGCGATGCGAACCAAGCCCTCGGTCCGCGGTTCCAACGCATAGAGCACTTCCTGCAGGCGCGGGTAATCGAGGCCGCGCAGGACATGACCGGTGATAAAGATACGATCGACGATGCGTTCCAGTTCCCCGGCGGACGGCACGCGGCTCACATCGACGTGCACGCCGTCCTCGCCCGGCACGATGAAGCCCGGCAGAACCAGTTCCAAGTCACCGGAAGACGGTGCAACGACGGAATCGACATAGGAAACCACGATCGAATGCCCCTTCTGTTTTTTCCGGCATGGGAGAAAATACGTCCTGCCGTAATACCGGCAAATCAACACTACTACTTTAATTATAGTTAGCCAACTTTTCGTCTTCGAGCTTATGAGAATCCTGACCGCATTGCTGTTATCCGCCACGCTCACGGGCGTGGCCTGGGCGCAGGCGCCCGCCTCCAACGGCGTCAATGTTGGCGAAGCGTCGAGCCTGCGACGGCTGGTTCCGGCCGACCAGATCGAACAGGCCGGTACCCAGCAATACGGCCAAATGATGCAGGAAGCCGCGAGCAAGGGCGCACTGGCGCCGCCGAACCATCCGCAATTGCTGCGCCTGCGCGCCATCGCCACGCGCATCCTGCCCTACACCGCACGCTTCAATTCGCGCGCCCAGAACTGGAAATGGGAAGTGAATCTGGTCGGTTCCAAACAGTTGAATGCTTTTTGCCTGCCCGGCGGCAAGATCGCCTTCTACACCGGGCTCATTGACGGGCTAAAACTCACGGACGACGAGATCGCCATGGTCATGGGCCATGAAGTCGCCCATGCCCTGCGTGAGCATGCGCGTGCCCGCATCGCCAAGACGCAATTGACGCACGGTGCCGCTGCCATCGCCTCGCAACTGCTTTCCGGCACCAAATATGGCGGCCTGGCCGACCTTGGCCTGCGCGGCGGGGCTGAACTGCTGACCCTGCGCTTCTCCCGCGATGATGAAAGCGACGCGGACGTCGTCGGCCTCGATCTCGCCGCGCGTGCCGGCTATGACCCGCGTGCAGGCATTACGCTCTGGCAGAAGATGGGCGCGGCCGGCAAGGGGGCACCGCCGCAGTGGCTGTCGACTCACCCGGCGGGGAAGACCCGGATTGCGGAGATTCAGCAGCATTTGCCGGAGGTCATGCCGCTTTATGAGGCGGCTCGCAAGCAGCGGTGACGACCGAGCGCGGGGTGTGCTTGATTCTAGATGCAGACTCAATCGGTCAAATAGGTCCTTCCCTTAGTTGGTTTCGCGCCCGGCGCTGACTCGCGTGCTTACCTCAGGAATCGGTGGCGATTTAACTGCCTGGTTTCGCCCTTCATGGGCGCCTCACTTTCTTTTGCTTCGCCAAAAGAAAGTAAGCAAAGAAAAGGCGCCCACTGCTCCGCGCCCGGCGAAGCCGGGTTCCCTGCGCTACTCGGCCCTGGCGGGGGCACCCCAGGAGTACTTCTTCGCGATGCAGGGCATCGCTCAGGGCGCTGCGCAACTCGGGCCTTCGGCCCTCAAACAGTGCTCGCCCTGTTCCCGCCAGTGCCTGCGTTGCTCGGCGCTCCACAAGGGGATTTAAACACCATGCGCCACTAAACTGTCTCGCTAATAACAACCAGCCCTTCTCCCCGCCAATTCACCGCCCAGCAGCAAAACGTCGACGCTTTTTCCCGCCCTGTGCGGCGTCGAGCAACGCAGGGCGCGCCGGGAAACAGGGCGAGCATGTTTGAGGGTCAAAGGCCCGAGTTGCGCAGCCCCCCGGCGTGACTGAGTAGCGCAGAGCACCCGGCAACGCCGGGTGCCAAACCGGGCTCGCCTTTTCTTTGGGTACTTTCTTTTGGCGAAGCAAAAGAAAGTACCTCGCCCCCGTAGGGCGAAACCCGGAGTCCAAACAGCCCCGCGGGTCGAGAAACGCCATCCCCACCAAAACGCCTCCTGAATGGGCAGGAGACAACCACAGCCTTCCGGACTGGCATTACCCAACCTCCCTCGCGCGGCGCGTAGCAAGCGGCACCGCCCAGGTGCTCCCGGAGCTAAACCAAGCGATCAGCGTTAAAATCCGCCCTTTGCCCACCCCTCCATGACCGAACAACCGGCCGCCCTCCAGCGCAAGGTCGCCATCGCCGCCTGCTTCGGCACCTTCCTCGAGTGGTACGACTTCCTTACCTTCGCCAGCCTGGCGACGTGGTTCGGCGCCCTTTTCTTCCCTCCGGACGACCCCACTACGGCGCTGCTCGCCAGCCTCGGCACTTTCGGCGTCGGCATGATCGTTCGTCCGCTCGGCGCGGCGCTCTTCGGCTCGCTCGGCGACCGTTTCGGCCGGCGCACCATTTTTCTCGTCACCATCATTCTCATGGGCGGCGCCACGGTCGGGGTCGGCCTGCTGCCGACCTACGCCCAGGTCGGGCTATTGGCGCCGATCCTGCTGCTCGCCCTGCGCATGCTCCAAGGCCTCTCGGTCGGCGGCGAGATCGGCGGCGCGGCGGTTTATCTCACGGAACATGCCCCGGCGGAAAAACGCGGCGCCTACACCAGCGTCCTGCAACTCATGGGGCCGCTCGGCATCCTAGCCTCCACCCTGCAGATCGTCGTCCTGCAACACTTTCTGTCCGACGCCGAATTCCGCGAATGGGGCTGGCGCGTGCCCTTCCTCCTCTCCGCCCTGCTGCTGGCGGTGTCGATCAAGAGCCGCATCAACCTCCACGAATCGCCGGTCTTCCGCCACCTGCGCGAAAAGAACGCCCTGTCGCAAACCCCACTGCGCGAATGTTTCGCCGACCGCCAGACGCTGGGACGCATGGCGCTGCTCTTCAGCTGCATCTCGGCCGGCGGCTCGCTGTTGTTCTTCTCGGCCCAGGTCTATACCGGCGTTTTCCGCAATAACCGGGTCCAGCTCCAAGCCCCGAGGGCCAGCCGCTAGCCCGCCATCAGCCCCCTGGTCCTCTTTCCAGATC
>JAPUEC010000040.1:0-20311 GCA_027492775.1 Rhodocyclaceae bacterium | reverse complement strand
TCGATGCCCGTAGCGCCAGCGAATTGCTCGCCTTCTCCACGCTTTGCCTCTTTCCATTGACCATCTTCTGCGGCTGGCTTTCCGACCGCATCGGTCGCCGGCCGGTGCTGCTCTTCGGGCTCATCCTCGGTGCCGCGAGCATCTTCCCGGTCTTCCAGGGACTGCTCCATTTCGGTAGCCAGCCGGTACCTGACCGTCTCATGATCGCCCTGCTCCTGCTCGTGCTGGTGGTCGCGCTCGCCGCCATCACCGGGCCGCAGACGGCGACCTTGGCCGAGCTCTTCCCAGCCCGCACCCGCTACTCCGCCGTCGCCCTGCCGCACAACCTTTCCGCCGGCTGGATCGGCGGGCTGTCGCCGCTGGTCGTCACCTGGCTCGGCGTGCACTTCGCCAATCCACTCGCCGGGCTGTGGTACCCCACGGGATTGCTCATCGTCGCCTCGATCATCGGCCTGTTGTTCCTGCCTGAAGTGCGCAATCGTCCGCTCGACCAATAGCCACCGCCGTGCATCCTGAGACCCACAACTGGTTCGAAATGCCCAGCCCTTTCCAGACGGAAATCGGCCGGGTATTGATGCTCGAACCACCTTGGTCCGACGCCGAGGCCCTGCGCGAACAACTGCTGGACGCGACCTACCCCAAGCCCTTCGTCATCGACGACGGCGAACTGCGCTATCTCTATTTCAGCATCAGCCTCATGCAGAGTGCCATGCGGCTGAAGACGCCGAATACGCTCGAACTGCGCTACACGCAGAAGATGATGGCCTTCCTGCTTTTCAACCCGCGGCCGAAGCGCATCGTGCTCGTCGGGCTCGGCGGCGGCTCGCTCATCAAGTTCTGCTACCACCGCCTGCCGGCGACCCAACTGACCGCCATTGAAATCGATCCCGACGTCCTCGCCCTGCGCCATGCGTTCCTCCTGCCGCCGGACGACGAGCGCCTGCAAATCCTGCAGGCCGATGGCGCCGAATATCTGGAGCAAACCGAGAAGGGCATCGACGTCCTGCTGCTCGACGCCTTCGACAAGGCCGGCTTCGCACCCGGCCTCGCCAACCGCGACTTCCTCGAAAGCGCCTACGCCAAGCTTTCGGGCGGCGGTATCCTGGCGATCAATCTCGCGGGGGGCCGCGATAGCTACGAAGGCCTGATCGACCTCGTTCTCGAAGTCTTCGACCATCAGGCGCTTCTCCTGCCCGTACCCAAGGACGGCAACAACGTCCTGCTCGCCTTCAAGCAACGCAACTTCGAGCCACGCTGGCGCTGGCTCCACAACTACGCCAAGGAATTGAAAGCGAAGTTCGGCCTCGACTTTCCGATGTTCGTGCAGAAAATGGAACGCTCGGCCAAGGTCGGGCTGACCTATCGCGAAGCCGCCCGCTAAAGACCAGGCCACGCCGGAACCGGCGCCGGCATCGCAAAGGAACGCTTTCGGGCCGCTCGCCCTCAAAAAAGCTTTCCATTCCTCGACCACCATGGGCGCAATTGCAATCGGAATTTCCGGCTGGCGCTACAAACCCTGGCGCGGCACCTTTTATCCGCCGAAACTGACGCAAAAGCGCGAGTTGGAATTCGCCTCGCGCGCCTTACCCACCATCGAGATCAACGGCTCCTTCTATGCCCTGCAGCGGCCGGAGAGCTACGACGCCTGGTATGAGACGACGCCACCGGGCTTCGTCTTCAGCGTCAAGGGCAACCGCTATCTCACCCATATCCTGCGCTTGCGCGAAGTGGAGGAACCACTCGCCAACATTTTTGCTTCCGGCGTGCTCAACCTGCGCGAAAAGCTGGGGCCGTTTCTCTGGCAATTCCCACCGAGTTTCCGCTTCGATCCCGAACGCATCGAACACTTTTTCAGTCTGTTGCCGCGCGACATGGCGGAAGCGAGCCGTTTGGCCGAGAAGCACGGGCCTCGCATGGCCGGTCGCATCCAACTGGAATTCGACGAGAACCGGCCGCTCCGCCACGCCATGGAAATCCGCCATGACAGCTTTGTCGACGACGCCTTCGTCACCCTGCTGCGCAAATACGAGGTGGCGCTGGTGGTGGCCGATACGGCAGGCAAATGGCCGTACCAGGAGGATGTCACCTCCGACTTCATGTATCTGCGCCTGCACGGCGAAAAGGAGTTGTATGCCAGCGGCTATACCGATGAGGCCCTCGACCGCTGGGCGGCGCGCATCGCCGCCTGGAGCGCCGGCAAGCAGCCCAAGGACGCCCGCCTGATTTCACAGGCGCCGCCGGCAAAGGCTAAAAGTCGCGACATCTACTGTTATTTCGACAACGACATCAAGGTCAAGGCACCTTTCGACGCCCGCAAGCTGATGGCCCGGCTGGGCGTGGATAAGGGTCGCGAGCCGCTGATCTGGCATGGCGAGGGAGAAACCTCGTGAGTCTCCCATTGTAGAAAGTCGAGTCGTCCCGCGCACGATGGCTCTACCGCGCGGAACCGCTCTTGTTCGCCCGCTTGCCATGCCATGGCGTGCATCGAGATACAAGCCGGCGTTGGATTGGCCGATGCGGCGGAGTCGCTGCTATGCTTGCACCTTTCACTGGCCGGCATGGTGCCGGGGCAGCGAACCGATTGACGGAGTGGGCGGATGGCCTCATTGCAAGAACAATTTCTGAAAGCCGGCCTGGTCGACAAAAACAAGGTCAAGCAGGTCAATCAGGACAAGACCAAGCAGAAGAAACTCGAGCGCCGCACCGGCACGCAGAGCGTCGATGAAGCGCGCCTGGCCGCGCTCGAAACGCAACGCAAAAACGCCGAACGCGCCCGCGAACTCAATGCCCAGCGCGATGCGGCCGCCAAGGAAAAAGCGATTGCGGCGCAAATCGTCCAGATGGTGCAGCAGCATCGCCAGGACAAGGGGCGGGGCGACATTGCCTATAACTTCACCCACGGCAGCAAGATCAAGCGCATCCACGTTTCCGCTGAAGTGCAGAGACATCTGGTGGCTGGGCGGCTGGTCATCGTCTGCCAGGGCGAAACGGTTGAACTGGTCCCCCGGGTCGTCGCCGACAAGATCGCCGAGCGCAATGCCTCAATCGTCGTGCGGGCAAACAAACCTTCGACCGAAATCGACGCGGACGATCCCTACGCCGCCTACAAGATCCCGGATGATTTCACGTGGTAACCCTGATGCCCGCCGCCGCGATGGCAGCCCTTCCTAACCACCACTGCCCGCTATGCGGCAAACCCAACGAATGCGTGGCCGCCAGCTCCGGTCGCCATGATGTGAATTGCTGGTGCGTCAGCGCTACCATCAATCCCGCCTCTTTGGCGCTGGTGCCCGAAGCGCTCAAGAACAAAGCCTGCCTCTGCCGCGAGTGCGCGCAGACTCCGCCGCCGCAATAGACCGCTAGCCCTACACCATCGCCACCCCGACTCGACCCCCGCGCGTGCATCTAGATGTTTGCCGAGGGTTGATCATTGACGGCCCTCAGGCGGCATCCTCTCCTTAAGATTTTTTTAAGGTTTATTAAACAAACTCTTAAGAAAACGAAGCGCTTCCCTTGCGTAGCATCCTACTTACGGATTCACCGTATTCAACGCCAACGCAAGGAAAACACATGGAAAAGACTGCAAGCATCCAACAGGCCGACGCCGGGCGCGTCGACATCTACCGCGACATTCACCGGGCGCTGCGCGCCTACATGACCGACACCCTGGTTTGCGTCGCCCGCCTGGACGGCGACGATGTCGGCGAAGTCGCAACCGTCCTCAGCCAGGTGCGGGCGCTGATGGATTTCTGCGCCGGTCATCTGGAGCATGAAAACAATTTCGTCCACACTGCCATCGAGGTGCGCCGGCCGGGTGGCGCCCGCGCTACCGCCGACGATCATCTCGAACACGAGCAGGCGATCGAAGCTCTACGCAGCCTCGCGGCGGCGGTGGAAACCTCCGCCGGCACGGTTCGCGCTGCCACCATCAAGCGGCTGCACGACCGGCTGGCGGTGTTCATCGGCGAAAATCTCATTCACATGCATGTCGAGGAAACGCAAAACAACGCGGCCCTGTGGGCGATCTACACCGACGCCGAGCTAAATGCGCTGCACGATTCCATCGTCGCCTCGCTGGCGCCGGCCGAAACGGCAGTGGTCATGCGCTGGATGATCCCGGCGATCAGCCCGGCCGAACGCCTGGGGTTGCTTTCCGGCATGCGCGACCACGCTCCGGCGGCGGTATTCGAAGGTGTCATGGCCATCGCCAGGGAGTATTTGCCGACGCGCGACTGGAACAAGCTCAGCCAAGCATTGGCAAGCGGCGAACTTCTGGCCGCCTGACCCAATCCGACTAGCCAGCATGTGTTCTCAAAACGGCGGACGGTCGCGCCGATTGGAGACGCCCTAAGCCGGTTCCAGCAACTCGACCGGGCGTTCGACGCGCAAGTGGAAGCGTCCGCGCCCTGTCTTCTCGATGCGCACCGGGGCGTCGCGCTCGACCAGCCGCCGAGCGAGGAGAAGCAGCCGGGCCTCCAGGTTGTCGCTGATGTCGGGCAAGCGGATGCGGGCATCCAGCCGCAATTCGCGGTTGCTGAAGGCGGTGCGGCGGCGGTCGACGTAGTCGCGCAGCAAAGTCCAGAGGATGGAACCGGCCACGCCTTTGATGAGGTAGTCGTCGCCGAAGAAAATGCTGTCGTTTTCGGCGTAGTGCCGCACCACCAGCGGCGGGCCCGATGGTGCCGGAGCGGGCGCATCGGTGACGGCGGCGGCATCGCCCGTTTCCGGCAGGCTCTGGAGGTAATGCATCGCCATACCGAACTGGGCCGCCAGCGTCACCAGCGCATCCTCGTCGTCGTAGCCGAAACGCAGGTCCTGCGGACTTTCGGCGAAAAGAACGCCGAGCAGTTTCTGGCAGGCGAGAATGGGCACCGCCAACTGGCTGCGCGATTCCGCCAGGCCCGGGAAGGGAATCTCGGCCTCCAGCGCCGCGGCGCCGCCGCTCCCCTCGACGCTCTCCCGAATGGCGCGGCTGTAGGCGTATTCGGAACTCATATGGCCGATGCGAATGGGCGTGCGTTCCCGCGCCGCAACGCCGATCACGCCTTGCCCAAGCGCGATTTCGGAACCGATACCGGAAACCGCGTAGCCCCGGCTGGCGACGGTATAGAGTTTGGCGCTGGCCGGATCGAAGAGCAGCACCATCGCCAGGGCGATGTCGAGATGCTGTTCGAGACAGGCGAGGGTTTCGGCCAGCAGTTGTTCGAGATCGACGCAGCCCTGGAGATGCGCCGCGCAATGGCGCAGCGCGGGCAACAGATTGGGGCGCGGCGGTGCGGGCAGCGATTCGCCGGGTTCGGCATGAACACCGAGCACCTCGAACACATCGGCGCCGAGCAGCCGGAATACGCCGCTCATGCCGGTGTGCGACGCGATCCCCGCCAACTTGGCCTTCATCGCCTCGAACAGCGGGCCTGCGGTCTCCGTGCGCAGGTAGCGCAGATGGAGGCGATAACGCCCGCCGGTCAGCGGATTGACGACCAGCAATTGCGCCTGCGGATTGATTAAGATGTTTTTGCGCGTCTTGTTGAAGAACTGATAGGAAAGCGCCACATGGTCGCGGTCGACGAACTGTACCTGCGACAGGTAGGCGATGTTGGGCGTGCCTTCGAGATCGGCGGTGGCCATGATGGCCGGAATGGCGCCTTCGAGGCAGTCGCGAAGGGTATCGAGCCGAAGATCACCCATCATTCCGCCGCTTTCAGGGGTTCGCCGGCGTGCGGACCGGGGGTCTGGCTGAAGGCCTCGCGCGGGGTAAAGGTGAGCGCGACAATGTCGTCCGGCGCGCAGGCGAGGAAGGTGCGCACCAGCCGCGGCTCGTAGCCCAGCGGCTCGAGTTCGCGGACGAAACCCTCACGGTAAGCCTCCACCCGTTGGAGGTCGCCAACGCCCAGCGGCTCGACGATGGCGTCGCGCCCCTTAAGCTGCAAGGTGCGGTGAGTCGAGGGCAGGCTGAACACCACGGCGATGGCGCCGGTCGCCCGCAAATCATCGAGCAATAGCCGGCCTTGCGAAGCCGAGACGAACACCGTCACCCGCCGCCGGTCGGGACTGACGCGACAACCAATGGCACGGCAAACGCTCGCCAGCTTCTCTGCATTGCAACCGCCGATACTGATGGAAAGGCCGCTTTCCATGAATCCGGCATGCTCATCGGTGATCAGCGGTGGCGGCAAGGTCGACATGATTTGGGGATTCGGTCAAAGCCGCTTCGACAGCGATCTATGCAAAAAGATCAATCGCCACAGGACAATGTAATCTCCGATTTATGACGGCCAACGAAAAGCGGATAATTCGATTTTTTAGTGCCCCGGAAATCGTAATGAAATTGATCTCTCGCGCAATATTGGCTTGCATGTTTGCTTCGACACTTATTATCTCGGGCTGCGCCACCACCCCATCGGGCAACACGCAAACTTCAACGACCACCCAGCCCCAACCTGCGGCATCCGCCTCGCAAGCGACCGCCAAGGCTCCGGTGGCCGAAGTGCCGCAACTGAAAGTCGTTACCGCCTGCGGCGATTGCACCGTGCATGAAACGGTGCCCGACCTCATCCGCAAGGGCTACGCCAACGCGGCGGAAAAGGCAGGGGTAAAGATTTCGGCCCAATCGGAAGCAACCGTTTCGATCACCAGCTATACCCAACGTCCACCAGCCTTGCGGGTGACTTTCGGCGCCTTTGCCGGCAAAGACGAAATCAAGGCAACCGTGAGTTATCAGGGGAAGACCTTCGAGGTTGAAGACTACTTCCGCAACGCCTGGCTCGGAATGAACGCGCTTTCCGAAAATATCGGCGAGATGGTGTTCCAAAAAATCCAATGATTGCCATGCGGCCGTTCACGATCAGAACCATATCTGCGTTACCTTCAATTAACCGGGAGAACCCATGAAAAATTCCATTTCCACCATTCTGCTCGCCATTGTGGCCGCCACATTGACCGGCTGTGCGGGGTCAGACTTTGTCCGTCCGACAGAGGGGGTCCTTGTTGTCGGAAAATCGACCCAAAGTGACGTCGTTGCCAAAATGGGGAATCCGCTGCAAACGGGCGAAATGACCAAGAACGAAAAGCAGCTCAAGGTGACAAAATACGCCTACGCCTCCACCGGCGGCGACCCAGCGCAACCCGGCGTCACCCCGGCCCGCGCCATGACGTTCACCTTCTTCAACGAGAAGCTGACGAGCCAGGAATTCATCAGCTCATTCAAGCAGGATTCGACGGATTTCGATGCCGGCAAGATCGCTTCGATCGCCAAGGGAAAGACGACGAAGGAGCAGGTGATCGCCCTCCTCGGCAAGCCTTCCGGCGAAGCCATTTATCCAATAATCAAGGGCACCAACGATCGGGCCTACGTCTACAGCTACGTCCAGGCGAAGGGTTCGGTATTTGACATGAAGTTCTACCGCAAGGCACTCACAGTTTCCTTCAATGGGGATGGCGTGGTCACGGACGTCGAATACGCGACTTCAGGAAATCCGTAATCCCATTCATGTCGAGGGTCGCCGGATTCGCATTCGGCGGCCCCATTTTTTGCCCAAACTCCGCCCCAACGATGATGCGGGGGCCATCGAGATACGCTGCACCGTTCGCTCACCTCAATGTCTTGATGTAAATGCCGTAAGGCACTCCCGAAATGGCCGGAGCGTCGCGCAAGAAAACGAATCCCATACGTCGATACATGGACAGAGCGACCGCCATCACCTCGCTGGTGTGCAACGCGAAAACCGAGGCCTGGTCACGAGTTGCGCGGGCGAGGCACTCTGTCGCGAACGCACGGCCGACCCCCAGGCCGCGCGCCGCAGGGGAAACCACCAGCATGCGCATGATGGGCCATTCGGGATCGAAGAACTCGCTCTTCGGCCGGTGCGGACCAATGTAGGCGACGGCGCCGAGAATCGAACCGGCAGCGTCTTCCGCCACGATCAGTTCGCCGCTTCCGGCCAGCGCCGCCATGTCGGCAATGCGGGCGCGGAACGCCGGCCAGTCTGCGTAATCTTGTTGATATTGAGCGAAGGCCGACAAGGCCACGGCGTTGACCTTGGCCGTATCAGCGGCGGAAAAATCCCTTAGGCGGAAACCCATGGCGACGGCACTGGGGCGCGAGACCGATCGGCAGCGAGCCACAGACGCGAATTCAACGCCACCATGGCAGCCAGCAAGGTCGCCGCACCCAAATTGTGGGCAACCGCGACCGCCAATGGCAACGCCAAGAGGACATTGGCAATGCCGAGTGAAATTTGCAACGTCAGCAACACCAGCAGCAAAAGCCCCCCGCCTTTCCATGCCGGCTTCCGCGCCAACGCCAGCCCCAACCCACCGACCAAACCCAATACCACCAGCGCGCCGAGGCGATGAGTCCAGTGGATGGCGGTCAGCGCCGCTAGGGACAGCAGGTTGCCGTCGCCTGTTTGCCCTAGTTCGCGGCGCAGGTGAAAGGCGTTGGTGAAATCCATGTCCGGCAGCCAAGTGCCCTGACACATCGGAAAATCGGGACAGACGACGGCGGCGTAATTGCTGCTCACCCAGCCGCCCAGGGCGATCTGGACGACCACGGCGGCGAGCGCTAGGCCGCCCCAGAAGCGAAGCCCCGGCCCGGCAGCGGCGGCGGGCATCGTCTGCCGCTCGAGATTGAGCCAGAGCAGCAACGCCAGCGTTGTCATGCCCCCGAGCAGATGAGCGCTGACGATGACCGGTTTCAGCAAGAGGGTGACGGTCCACATGCCGAGCGCCGCCTGAAAAGCAATCACCATCAGAAGCGCCGTCGGCAGCATGGGCGATTGATTCAGCGCCCGACGATGCCGCCAAGCGAGGACCGTGATCGCCAGGACGAGCAGCCCGAGCGTCCCGGCGAAGTAGCGATGCACCATTTCCTTCCAGGCTTTGTGCGCTTCCACCGGCTTGCCGGGAAAGGCCTGGGCGGCGGCCGCCTGTTCGTGCGCCTGATCGGGCACCCCGACGAGGTGACCGTAGCAGCCGGGCCAGTCCGGGCATCCCAGTCCGGCGTCGGAGAGGCGGACATAGGCGCCCAGGCCGACCACGGCAAAGGCCAGCAATAGGGCGAGCGGCAGGAGCAGGCGGTAGAGCCGCATCAGCGCAGGAAGTGGTCGGCGAGCAGGGCCGCGAACAGCAGGGTCAGGTAGATGATCGACCAGCGGAAGGTGCGGCGCGCCAGGGCATCGCTGTAGTTGCGCCAGAGCGCCCAGGAATAGCCGAGGAAGATGGCGTCCAACGCCAGCGCGGGAATCAGGTAGCCCAGTCCGCTCATGCCGAGCGTGTAGGGCAGGACGCTGGCGCCGGTCAGCATCACCACGTAGAGCAGGCTGTGCAGGCAGGTCAGCGTCACGCCGTGCGTCACCGGCAGCATGGGCAGGCCGGCCTTGGCGTAATCCTCGCGGCGGTAGCAGGCGAGCGCCCAGAAATGAGGCGGCGTCCAGATGAAGATGAGGAGGAAGAGGATCAACGCTTCCGGCCCGACTTCGCCCGTCATCGCCGCCCAGCCGAGTAGCGGCGGCATGGCACCGGAAGCGCCGCCGATGACGATGTTCATCGGCGTCGCCGGCTTGAGCACGACGGTGTAGATGACGGCGTAACCAAGGAAGGTCGCCAGGGTCAGCCACATGGTCAGGTCGTTGACCAGGGCATGCAGCAGCCAGAGGCCGGCGCCGCCGATGAGCAGCGCCAGACTGAGTGTCTCGGCCGGCGATATTTGGCCGCGCACCGTCGCCCGGGCGCGGGTTCTGGCCATGCGGGCATCGATCTGTTGCTCGACCAGGCAATTAATGGCGGCCGCCGCTCCGGCCACCAGCGCAATGCCGATGGAAGCGAAGAGGAAACGCTCGAGTGACGGAAATCCCGGCGACGCGAGGAACATGCCGATCATCGCGGTGAAGACGATGAGGCTGTTGACCCGCGGCTTGCACAGCGAATAGAAGGCGCTGAGGCGGGCTCTCAGCGAATGCGGTGCGGGAATGGCGGTGGGCACGCGATCTCCTTTTGACTCAGCGCTGGTGAAGCAATCGTGGCGAGCACCGCGCAATGCAGCGATCGAGGGACGAAGCAGATTGATTCATAAGCGTTCAACCGACCCAGGAATACTTGAGCAGGCGCTCCACATCCTTGCGCACCCCTTTGGGATCGGGCGAATCGGGGTAGCGCAGGACGACGTTGCCGAGCGGGTCAACGACATACATGCGGGGCTGACGGGCATCGAGCGCGGTGCGCCAGGCTTCGCCGGCGATGCCGGGATCGGGCGCGGCGATGAGCAGGTCGGGATAGGTCTGCTTCAATGCCGGCAACACCGGATCGCGGGCGACGGTCGAACCGAGCCAAAGCCGGCGCATGCGCCCCATCTCCTTGTTGAGCGAGACCTGGATCTGGCGCATGTCGTGCAGCCGCTGCAGGCAAAGCGGGTCGCAATGGCCGTCGCCGGCGAGCACCAGCAGCCATTTGCCCTTGAGTTCGGAGGTCGGCAGCTCGCGCCCATCCGGGCGCAGCAGGCCATGCTCGGGTAGGCGCAGCGGCGGCTGGACCAGTTCGCCGTAGTTGCCGGTGGAGGAAGGCCGCCAGCCGAAATAGTAGAGGGCAAAGCCGAGGGCGAACGGCATCGAAAGAATGAAGGTGACGAGGAGGATGGCGCGGCGCGCAGGGTTCATGGTCATTTCCGTCGCCAGTTCACGAACAGCCAGATGAGAACGGTGGCGACGGCGAATCCCCACCACTGCAAGGCATAACTCAGATGCTGCTCCAGCCGTTCCGCCGGGCGCGGCCACTCGCGGACGAAGCCGCCAGCCGGACTTTCCGGCGCCAGTTGAATCACTACCGGCAGCACGGGAAAATCCACCGCCTTGCGATAGCCGGCGAGGTCGAGGTTCTGCCAGACGCCTTGCCAGCCGCCGGCCGCGGTCTCCGGCGCCAGCGTGAAAAAGCGCGTTCCCGGCACGATAGCGACGCCGCTCACCTCGATCGGCCCGGTGGGCGTCGAAACCGTCGGAACGTCGCTGTGCCGCGCCGGGGCGGGAATCCAGCCGCGATTGACCAATACCCGCGCATCGCTGCCTTCGAGGCGCAGCGGCGTCACGACGTGATAGCCGGCTTGCTCGTTATGAGTGCGGTTGTCGATCAGTATCTGGCGCTCCGCCTCGTAGCGGCCGAGCGCCGTCACCTTGCGGTAGCGCAGCGCTTCGGCATCATTGGTGGCGCCGGTCAATTGCACCGGCGGCTGCTGGCTGCGGGCATCGAGCTCGGCTTGCAGGCCGCCTTTGACCGCTGCCTTGTTCCATTGCCACTGGCCGAGCGAAATGAAGACCGGGATGACGACGATCGCCGCCAGCGTCGGCAGCAGGCGCGGCCGGAAGACGCGACGGCCCGACGCACGCGCCGTTGCGGCGCCGGGCGCAGGGCGCGCATAATCGGGCTTTGGCGTTTCGGAGTCGGCCGTGCTGAAAATCGTCATTTTGCTGATGCTCGTGGGCGTGGTCGCCAGTCTGTTTTTCGGGCTCTATACGCTCAATCGCGATCGCGGACAGGGCACCCGCACGGTCAGGGCGCTGACCCTGCGCATCGGGCTATCGATCACCATCTTCGCCATCTTGTTGCTCTCATATCGTTTTGGCCTGATTCCCGGCTACAGCCAATAAACGAAGACAAACAGTCCCAGCCACACCACATCGACGAAGTGCCAGTACCAGGCCACGCCTTCGAAGGCGAAATGGCGCTCGGGCGTGAAATGCCCTGAGAGGCTGCGGCCGAAGACCGCCATCAGCATGATCGCGCCTAGCGTGACGTGCAGGCCGTGAAAGCCGGTGAGCATGAAGAAGGTCGAGCCATAGACACCCGCGCCCAAGGTCAGGCCGAGTTCGCTATAGGCGTGGTGGTATTCGTAAGCCTGAACGCAAAGGAAGATGAGGCCAAGCAGGATGGTCGCGAACAGGCCCAGGTTCTGCTGCAGGCGTTTGCCTTTAAGCAGCGCCCAGTGCGCCCAGGTGATGGTCGCGCCGGAAGAAAGCAGCAGCGCGGTGTTGATCGCCGGCAGCCCCCATGCACCCATGGGCGTGAATTTCGGGCCTTTCGGACCGCCACCGGCCAGGGGCCAGGAACCTTCGAGATAATCCGGGTAGAGGGTGAAGCCGTGCGTCGCCACCTGGCTCAACAGATCCGGCACCGAAACGTTGCGCAGGTAGAAGAGCGCGCCGAAAAAGGCGGCGAAGAAGGCCACCTCGGAAGCGATGAACCAGATCATGCCGGTGCGGAAGGACTTGTCCTCCCACTCACGATATTCGCCGCGCTGGTTCTCGGCGATGACGCGGCCGAACCAGTGGAAGAGCACGTAGCCGATGGTGCCGGCGCCGACCAGCATGGTGATGGTGCCGAGCTTGTAGCCGTTGATGTTCTGGATGAAACCCAGCGCCAGCAGGAACATCCCGAGCGAGAGCAGGAACGGATAGATGGTCGGTTGCGGGACGAAGTAATGGTGCTTGTGTCCGCCCGCCGGGGCGATTTGTGCGGCGTGTGCTGTCATTTTTCGCTCTCTCTAGTTGGCTGCCTTGGGGGTGACGGCGCTGTAAAAGGCGTAGGAAAGGGTGATGTTGCGGATGTTCTTGTCGACCTCGGGCTTGACGATGAACATCAGCGGCAATTCCGCCGATTCGCCCGGCGCCAGGGTCTGCTGGGTGAAACAGAAGCATTCGATTTTTTCGAAATGCTGCGCCGCCTTGCCCGGCGAGATGCTGGGCACCGCCTGGCCGACGATGGGCCGGTCGGAGCTGTTATGCACCAGGTAGCGCACCTGCTGCATTTCGCCGGGATGGACGTCGATGCTGGTGGTCAGCGGCCGCATTTCCCAGGGCAGGCCAGGCATGACGGTGCCGGTGAATTCAACCGTCACCACCCGCGACTTGTCGATGACCGAAGCCGGTTGCGTCGCGACGGCGTTGAGTCCGCCGCGGCCGAAATCGTTGCCGGTCTTGCCGTTGAAGCCGGTCACCTTGCAAAACACGTCGTAGAGCGGCACCAGCGCAAAGGCGAAAACGGAAGCCGCGGCGACGATGATCAACAGCTTGGCGACCAGACGCCCATGTCCGGGCGGCGGGGCGGGCGGTGGAGTGGCGATGTGGTCCATCAGCGGGTGTAGAACATTCCGAGAATGTAGATCGCCAGAACAAAGGCGCCGAGCGCCCAGGCCACCCGCCGCGCCACGGCGCGGCGGCGGGCCAGTTCCTCATCGGTGAAGCCGGGCAACCCTTGGCGTTGATTCATGGCATGCTCACTTGACCACCGGCTGGACGTCCCAGGAGTGGTGCGGCGGCGGCGAGGACAACTCCCACTCCAGCCCGCGTGCGCCCTCCCAGGCCCGGCCGTCGGCCTTGGGCAGGCCGTACTTGGCGCCGTGCACCGTTTTCCAGATATTCCAGGCGAAGATGAGTTGCGACAGGCCGAGGATGAAGGCACCGACCGTCGAGATGGCGTTGAACTCGGCAAATTGCAGCGCGTAATCGGGAATGCGGCGTGGCATGCCGGCCAGCCCGAGGAAGAACTGCGGCAGGAAGGTCAGGTTGAAGGAAAGCACCGTCAGCCAGAAGTGCAGCTTGCCCAGCGTCTCGTCGTAAAAATGCCCCGTCCACTTGGGCAGCCAGTAGTAAACGCCGGTCATCACGCCCATGATCCCGCCGGCGAAGAGGGCATAGTGGAAGTGGGCGACCACGAAGTAGCTGTGGTGATACTGCGCATCCGCCGCCACGTCTGCCAGCACCAGCCCGGTCAGGCCGGCAATGCCGAAGAGGACGATGAAGCCGAGCGCGAAGAGCATCGGCGTCTCGAAGGTCATGGCGCCGCGCCACATGGTGGCAATCCAGCAGAAGAAGAGCACCGCCAGCGGCAGTGAGATGGCCATGGTGCTGTACATGAAGTAGAGCAGCGCCGGCACAGACATCCCCGCGGTGAAGAAGTGGTGGGCCCAAACCATGACCGAGAGCACGCCGATGGCGATGAAGGCGTAGACCTGCCCCTTGTAGCCATAAGCCGGCTTGCGCGAGAAAGTCTCGAGCACGTGCGGCATCAGGCCCCAGACCGGCAGTAGCAGGATGTAGACCTCGGGGTGGCCGAAAAACCAGAACAGATGCTGGAACAGGATGGGGTCGCCGCCGCCGGCCGCGTTGAAGAAGTGGGTGCCGAAATGGCGGTCGGTCAGCAGCATGGTCACCGCGCCGGCAAGCACCGGGATGGTGGCGATGAGCAGGAAGGCGGTGATCAGCCAGCCCCAGGCGAAGAGCGGCATCTTCATCAGCGTCATGCCGGGCGCGCGCAGGTTGAAAATGGTGACGATGATGTTGATCGAGCCGAGGATGGAGCTCACCCCGAGGATGTGCACCGCGAAGATGGCGAAGTCGATGCCCATGCCGCCCTGGACCGAAAGCGGCGCATAGAAGGTCCAGCCGGTGTTGATGGCGCCGTCGCCGATGCCGAAGAGCGCCAGCAGGAAAGGCATGGTGAGCAGCAGCGCAGCTGGCGGCAACAGCCAGAAACCCCAGTTGTTGATGCGCGGCAAGGCCATGTCCGGCGCCCCCAGCATCATCGGCAACTGCCAGTTGGCAAAGCCGGTGGCGGCCGGCATCAGGGCGGCGAAGATCATCACCAGCGCGTGTACGCCGATGAGCTGGTTGAAGAACTCCGGCTTCATCAGTTGCAGACCGGGCTGGAAGAGCTCGGCGCGGACGCCGAGAATCATCGCCCCACCGACAAAGAACATGATCAACGAGAAGGTCAGGTACATCGTGCCGATGTCCTTGTGGTTCGTCGTCGTCAGCCAGCGCATCCAGCCGCCTTGATAGCCTTCGCCGTGAGTGTCGTGATCGAGAGTGGTTGCGTTGCTCATGGTGCCTCCTACCGCAGTGCCTTGATTTGCGAGGGCTGCGCCAGATCGCCCCGCGTGTTTCCGAAACTGTTGCGTTCATAGGTGATGACCGCCGCCAGCTCGACGTCGCTGAGCTGGGTCTTGAACGCCTGCATCGCCGTCCCCGGCTTGCCGTTGAGGACGCGGTCGATATGCCCGTCCTTGATCAGCTTGCCTTCGGGCGAAACCAACGGCGTATTGACCACCTTGGACCCGGAAAGTGCCGGGAAAGCCGGCGGCAAGCCTTGTCCATTGGGCTGGTGGCAGGCGGCGCAGACCTTGTCGTAGACTTCCTTGCCCTTGGCCATCAACTCGTCCTTGGCCCAGACGCGATCGCCGCTGGTCGCCGCGGCGGCGATCTCCGCCTTTTTCTTGTCCACCCAGGCGAGGTATTCCGGTTCGGGCACCGCGCGCACCACCACCGGCATGAAGCCGTGGTCCTTGCCGCACAGTTCGGCGCACTGGCCGCGATAGACGCCGGGCTGCTCGATCTTGACCCAGGTCTCGCGCAGGAAGCCGGGCACCGCGTCGCGCTTGACGCCGAACTGCGGCACCCACCAAGTATGGATGACATCGGTGGAAGTCAGCAGCACCCGCACCTTCTTGCCCACCGGCAGGACGACTTCGTTGTCCACTTCCAGCAGGTAGTTGGCGTTCTTGACGCCCTTGTTGTCGACCTGATCGCGCGGCGTCGCCAAGGTACTGACGTACTTGATGCCGCTATCGGGGTATTCGTACTGCCATTTCCATTGCATGCCCGTGACCTTCAACACCATGTCGGCCCTGGTCTGGGTATCTTCCATTTCAACCACGGCGTGGAAGGCCGGAATTCCCATGAGCACGAAGTCGATGAAGAGCAGGATGCCGAAGGGCACCAGCACCCAGAACCACTGCAAGCGGCTGGTCGGCCCGGTGAATTGCGCCGGCGCGTGACCCGGGCGCTTCCGGTGCTTGATCATGGAATAAATCATGATGGCGAACACGACCACGAAGAGCACGGTGATGATCACCATGAACTCGTTGTGCATGCGCAGCGTCTCGCGCCCGATGGGCGTCACGGGCGGCGGAAAATTCCAGCGGAAGTCGGCCTGGGCCAGCCCGGAAGACAGCGCCAGCAAAGCCAGCGCCAAAACCTGCAACACCCTGGGGATGCGCGAGAGTAAAGCCATCTTCAAGAGTCCTCCTTGTTTCTTGCACCGGCAAGCGGGGTTGGTGATGCGCTGACGACGGGTGACGCGCGAAAGGCCGCGAGTCGCGCCTTTAGTTGGTGGGCAAAGGGTCGATTTCTGCGCGTCGCCGAGCACGCGGCCGATTTCGGCTTCGCGCCCATGCGAGCGAATGACGAGGCGGGCGCCCGAATCGCCGGCGGCAAGATGCACCTGCGCCCAGTAAGCCGGGAATTCGAAATGCCGAAGCTCGCCGCCGATGCAGGTGGTGATCCGCAGTTGATCCGCCTCGAGGCGGATTTCCTCAAAATCGCGGGCCGAACGGGCGACGTGGCGCAAAGCCCACCAGAGGGCGGCCAGTTCCAGGCCTGTGAAGGGCAGCACCATCCAGGCGCCGAGCGCGGCGAATCCCAGGGCGATCGCCCCGCCGACCAGCGCGGCGCCCGCAAGCAGGTAACGACCGGCGAGCGGCGGCAATGCGGCGTACTCCGGCCGCGCGCGCCAGACCTTTGCGGCCGGGGTGTCCGATAACACCAGTGCCATTGATATTCTCTGTTGGTGGCGGTCCACTTACGGGACCTTTTATGGTCCGACCGGGATCGAACCTCATTAGCTTATTCAACGCCGCCGGAATCATTTCAACCGAACCCGGCAAAAAAGTTACAGTCTGTGACGGGCATATGAAGACAAGAGTTCAAATTCGCTATCTTTTAGTTTTAGGTTTGTTCGCGCTGTTGGCGGCATGCGCCCGGCAACCCGCGCCACTCAACAACACCGACATCACCGGTGCGGAATTCGGGCGCCAGTTGGCCCTGCCCGACCAGAGCGGGACCGTCCGCTCGCTGGCCGATTACAAAGGCAAGGCGGTGGTGGTGTTCTTCGGCTACACCACCTGCCCCGACGTCTGCCCCACCACCCTGGCGCGTTTCGCCGAAGTCATGAAGCAATTGGGCGAGGATGCCGGCAAGGTGCAGGTGCTCTTCGTCACGCTGGATCCCGCACGCGATACGCCGGAAAAACAGGCGAGCTACCTCGCCTGGTTTCATCCCTCGTTCGTCGGGCTGCGCGGCGACCCCGCGGCGACCGAGGCGGCGGCGCGCGAATTCAAGATTTTCTGGGCAAAAAAAGAGGTCGGCGGCGGCATGGGCTACGTCATCGACCACACCAGCGGCGCCTATGTGTACGACCCCGCCGGCCGCCTGCGGCTATTCGTCAAGGATGATTCGCCGGTCGAGGCGATCGTCGCGGACTTGAAGGCGTTGCTCGGCGGACGCTGACCCCACGAATCAGGGCAGTCCCCCCTCGGGGCGCTGCCATGCCCAATCCTCCTCGACTCCACCGGCCACCCCGGCATCCCAGTTGCTGGCGACGGGGTCCGCGCCTGAAAGCGCATTTCATTCCCTTTGCGAGGAGTTTTCCATGAATCACAAACCGCTCAACGAACAAGTCATCGTCCTGACCGGCGCCTCCAGCGGCATCGGTCTTGCCACCGCGGTCACCGCCGCCAGCGAGGGCGCCGCCCTCGTGCTGGTCGCGCGCAGCGACGAGACGCTGCAGGAGGTGGTCGACAACATCAATCGCTACGGCCCTGGCCAGGCGATTTCGGTCACCGCCGATGTTTCCGACCGCGAGGCATTGTCGCGGGCGGCGGAAGCGGCGCTCGCCCGTTTCGGCCGCATCGACACCTGGATCAACAATGCCGGCGTTTCCATCTACGGCCGGCTTGACGAAGTGAGCGAGGAGGACAACCGCCGCCTCTTCTATATCAATTTCTGGGGCGTGGTCTATGGCTCGCTCATCGCCCTGCCCTACCTCAAGCGGCAAGGCGGCGCCTTGATCAATCTGGGGAGTGAGGTCTCTGATGCCGTGCTGCCGTTGCAGGGCATGTATTCCGCCTCCAAGCACGCGGTCAAGGGCTTCACCGACGCCCTGCGGGTCGAGATCGAGGAACTCGACGAAGCGCCGGTGTCGATCACGCTCATCCAGCCGACCGCGGTAAATACGCCCTTTCCGCAGCACGCGCGCAACTACATGCCGCAGGAACCCAAGCTGCCGACGCCGCAGATCGATCCGCGGCAGGTGGCCAAGGCGATCCTCAACGCTGCCACGGAGGGCGGGCGCGATATCACCGTTGGCATGATGGCCAAGCTCAATGTCGCTGCCTGGAAGTTGACTCCGGGGCTGGCGCAGAAGATGGCGGCCAAGCAGGCCGATCGGCAGCAATATGAACACCCGCCGGGACGACCGGAAGGCACGCTCTACCATCCGGGCCTCACCGGGCAAATCCATGGCCATGGCCCGGAGGGCCGCTGCCTCTGAGCCCCGGCGTTGCCGCCTCAGTAGTTCTTGACCGCCCCCTTGACCGGCATCTTGGGCTTGCCCGAATACGTCGCGGGGGGCACCTTGAAGCCTTTGGGCTTACCTTCCTCGTCGTAGACAATATTTGCCGACTGGTCGTTGAAATCCTTGCGGTTGGCGGTGATTTCCAGCGTTGCAGCGCGCGGCGGCAACGCCTGCCGGCCCGGATCGATCTTAAGCAAGTGCGCCCGTTCAGCAGCAATGCGGTCATCGATGACCTTGGTCGACTGCCCGCGTTCTGCCAGCGCTTCGCGAATCCTCATTAACTTGTCGAGATAGGCCGAACCCGGGGCGGAGCGCTTCGCCTCGCCCCATTTCTCCTTGGGCGCCGCAACAGCGATATTGAATTCCTCGGGGCTGGTGATCATACGGGCAATTTTCAGGCGGTTGTAGCGCATGGCCCATTCCAGGCCACCATCGCCCCAGTCATTCTTGACCGTGCGGTCGGCACCTTTTTCCACCAGGGTACGCACTAGGTCGTCGCGCCCCTCGTACACCGCCATCATCAGCACGCTGGAACCGTTGGTACTACGTGCATCGATATCGGCGCCCTGGGAAATAAGATAATCCGCGACCTCTTTGTGGCCGGCAAAGACCGCGTAATGCAGCGGCGACCACTGGCGCGGCTCGCTGTTGATGCGAGCGCCGCGTTCGAGCAGCCACTTGACAACCTCCAGCCGCCCTTTCCAGGCAGCCAACGTCAGCGCTGTCTCGCCGCTGCCGTTCCTGGCGTTGATGTCGGCGCCGCGCGCCAGATAGAGCCGCATCAACTCGAGATTGCCTTCCCAGGCACCGATCATGAGGCCAGTGCCAATGCGGGCGCCGAGAAAATCCGGGCTCACGCCGGCATCCAGCCACTCCTGCGCCTTGGCGAGATTGCCGGCTTCGAGCTGCGTAGTAAAGGTGACCGGGTCGGGCAAAGCAGCCTTTCCCTGAGCGACGGCCTGCGTCGCAAGACAACAAAACATCCCCAACCCGATTATCATTGACGCCAGCACACGTTTCATCGCCACTTCCTTCAACAGGCCCAGCCCTATTTTCGCATGACTTGCACCGACCGTCGGCTATCGCTGGCGCTGGCAATCTCTCTCGCGCTGCACATCCTGCCCTTTGTTGCAGACAGCCTCCATCTCCGGACGGTTCCCAGGCCCCCGCCGCCGCTGGTTGCCCGCCTGGTTCCGCCGCCATTGCCGCCCGTGCCCGAGCTCATGGTGCCAAAAGCCGCGCCCGAACCGGTGCCAACACCTCCGCCGCCAGCCGCTGCGAACCCCAAACCCACAGCCAAGCCTGCAACATGGAAGAACGTCGTGCGGCAGCAGTTGAAGCAACTGCACGCCAGCGGCCAGTTTTATTCGCGTGAAGCCTTTGCACAAGGGCTTGAAGGTGATCCGGTGGTACTCTTCGTGCTCGACGAAGGCGGCAACGCCACCGCCGCCGGCATCCAGCAAAGTAGTGGCAACCCCCTTCTCGACCGCGATGCGGTCGCCGCTGCCCTCCGCCTGCGCGGCCTGCCGGCCGACGCGCCCCGGGAAGTGTTGCTGCCCTTGCGTTTCCGGCTCAAGAATTGAGGATTTCGGCCGTAAATTCTTTTTGCGAATACAATTCAAGCAATTCATTCAGCTAATCCTTTTGGGGGGAAACCATGCTGACCAATCTGTCCCTGTGAATCGCCCCGGAACCAGTAGACACCTTTGAGCCTTAAACTTGAGGCAATAAGGAGGAGTCATGAGCAGCAAACGATATCCGGAAGAATTCAAGATTGAAGCGGTCAAGCAGGTGACGGATCGCGGTCACTCGGCCGCGGAAGTGGCTGGCCGGCTGGGTGTGTCGCAACACAGCCTATATCAGTGGATCAAGCATTACAGCCTGCCAGCAGGCGAGCGCCAGGAACTGCAAAGCC
>JAPUEC010000039.1:2031-3212 GCA_027492775.1 Rhodocyclaceae bacterium | reverse complement strand
GAGTATCCGCAATACCGGGAAAGCCAGGACGCTCTCGTCGAATTGATCGCCGGCAGGCACGAGAGCATCGGCGAAAGCCTGTTGCACATCCTGGGTTTGCCTGAACGCATCGTCAATGCCGCGCGCGATCACGATCAACTGCGCGATCTCGATAATCCGTGCACGCTCAGCGACGTGATCTACTTCGCCAATCTGCTCTCCGGTGGAAATTTCGAATGGTTGCCGAGTGGCCCCAATCGGATCGACCAAGCCACCGTCGACGCGGTCAAAGTTCGCTATGCGGCACTGCTCGAAGAAGCGGAAGACGATATCCAGGAGCTACGCGCCGCGCTTTCGGCGTGATAGGCGCATTTACGGGCGCTTCTTTTCGAAGCGGATGATGGCACCGCCCTCCGGCGCGGTCTTGGGCGCTGCTTTCCACGCATGGCCGTATATCACCTCGAAAGTCGCGGGTAACCGACCATTGTCCGCCTGCGCCTCATAAGCCCGCTCTGCCGCCTGCCAAGCCGCTTTACCCATGAGTCCCCGACGGCGCGCGTTCATCGCGCAACGCCCGCCGCTGGCACGCAATTCAGCCAATAGCGCCGGGAAAGACGAGTAGGTCAGGGTCATGATCTCCATATCCATGACCGGATCGGAAAATCCGCATCCGACGAGCATGTCGCCGAGATCGTGCATGTCGATAAAGCGCTGGGAATGCGCATAGCCATCGCCGAAAGCCGCACGGAGTTCCTTGAGCGTATCCGGGCCGAGCGCCGAAAACATCAACAGCCCGCCCACTTCCAGCGTACGGTACATGTCGGCCAATGCCGGGAGTGGATCATCGAGCCAATGCAAGAGGAGATTCGACCACACCAAGCCGGCCGCGCCACTTTTCACCGGCAAGGCGCGGGCATCGCCTGCGACCGAATGGGAAAGATTGGTGCGAGAGAAAGGCAACCAGCGCCGCCAGTCGGCCCTCTGCTCGTTTTGGAGCATCTCCGGAACGAGATCGATGCCGAGCGTCGACGCCTCGGGATAGCGCTGGCGCAGGCCGGAAAAACTGGCGCCACGGCTGCAACCGACATCAAGGATCAATCCCGGCGTCAGCCGCACATAATCGAGCCGCGACTGCATGCGAGCGTCGATTTCCCGCGCCAGAAAGTCGTGCTCGGGGTAGCCTGCCGCCGCACGGGCGAACG
>JAPUEC010000039.1:0-2021 GCA_027492775.1 Rhodocyclaceae bacterium | reverse complement strand
CCCCCCCCAACACGGGGGGGGGGGGGGTCCCCGCCCGCCCCCCGGCCCACCCACCCCCCCCCCGGGCGGCCAGCCACGAAAGCGGGCGACTGATCCTGGTTCAAACGCCCTTGAGGCCGAGGCGGGAAAACAGCGCCTGATCGCGTTCGAAGTCCGGGTTTCCGGTCGTGAGCAGGTGATCGCCGTAGAACATCGAATTGGCACCGGCAAAGAAGCAGAGCGCTTGCAGTTCATCGCTCATTTCGCCACGACCGGCCGAGAGACGAACCCAGGACTTGGGCATGGTGATGCGCGCAGCGGCGATGGTCCGGACGAATTCGAACGGATCGAGTTGCGGCTGATTGGCCAAAGGCGTGCCGGGAATCGGAACCAAGTTGTTGATGGGCACCGATTGCGGCGGCGTCGGCAGGCTGGCGAGCTGCGAAATCAAACCAGCGCGGTTCTTACGCGACTCGCCCATGCCGATGATGCCGCCCGAGCAAACCTTCAAGCCGGCTTCACGGACGTGATCGAGTGTATCCAAGCGATCGGCGTGGGTATGGGTGGTCGTGATGTTCTGATAATACTCGGCGTCGGTGTCGAGATTGTGGTTGTAGTAATCCAGCCCGGCCGACTTCAGCTTCTCAGCCTGATCGTCCTTGAGCATGCCAAGCGTCACGCAGGTTTCCAGGCCCAGTGCCTTGACCTCGCGCACCATGTCCATGACGTGATTGAGATCGCTGTCCTTAGGCCCGCGCCAGGCAGCGCCCATGCAGAAGCGGGTGGCACCGGCGTCCTTCGCCACCTTGGCGGCGGCGACCACTTCCGAAATCGGCTTCAGACGTTCGCGCTGGGTTTCCGTCTTGAAATGCGCGGATTGCGAGCAATAGCCGCAGTTCTCGGAACAGCCGCCGGTCTTGACCGAAAGCAGCGCCGAGCGTTGAATGGCGTTTGCATCGAAATTCTGGCGGTGCACGCCTTGCGCGCGCCAGACGAGGTCCATGAATGGCAGATCGAACAGCGCCAGGACATCCTCGACGCTCCAGCGGGGGGCCGCGGAAGACTGGACGGTGTTGCCGTCAACGGCGGCCAGGGAAGAAACGGACATGGCTTGAACCTCGGAAGTGACGAACCAGCAGGACTTGCCACCGATTCAGAAGGAAAAAACAAAAAAACAATGCCGCGAATTCTACCCGAAAGATGGCAAATCGCCGCTACCACCCTGCTCAATGCCTGCCTGCCACCGAGTTGCCTGCTCTGCGGCAGTGACAGCAAGGGTGCCCTATGCTCCCCTTGCGCGGCCGATCTTCCGCCGCTTGCACCGGGCTGCCCGCAGTGTGCGGAGCCGACGACGCACGGAGAACGCTGCGGCCGCTGCCTGACCCATCCACCACATTTCGACGCCACCATCGCCGTCTTCCGTTACGCTTTTCCGCTCGACCGTCTGATGCAAGCCTTCAAGTACCGCGGAGAGTTGGCGCTGGCCGACTGGTTCGGCGGAAAGCTGGCGGAACGTGTCGGAGAGCACTCCTTCGGCGTCATCCTCCCCATGCCCCTGCATCCGGACCGCCTGCGGGAACGCGGTTTCAATCAGGCGGCGGAACTGGCAAAGCGGGTCGGCAAGACGTTGAAGATTCCCGTCGACTTCAACGCCTGCCGGAGGCGCCGGCCAACCACTTCACAGGCCGACCTCCCGCTCGACAAGCGCAGCGCCAACGTGCGCGGCGCCTTCGAATGCGGCGTCAATCTGAGCGGCCAGGACATCCTGCTTATCGACGACGTCATGACCACCGGTGCCACCCTCGACGAATGCGCCCGGACACTCAAGCTCCACGGCGCGAAGACGGTCACAGTCGCGGTAGTGGCGAGGGCATTGCGAGATTGACCGATCGCGGCGGCGCTCGTCGTCGCAGCAATAAAGCTTGACCTCGCACCCTTTCGCAACACCAGACTCTTGCGTATCCTCCCGGCGGCACACCCATCCAGAGGCAGTCGATGTTCGAAGTCGTTCTTTTCCAGCCTGAAATACCGCCCACCACCGG
>JAPUEC010000038.1:12378-25160 GCA_027492775.1 Rhodocyclaceae bacterium | reverse complement strand
AAAGATCGTGCAGGCGACGAATACCAGCGACGTCGGGAATGGTCTCGATGTCGAAAACAAGCGTGGGCAGCGGCATGCGGGCTATTTTTTCACCCACGCCCCATTGGCGTCCTGCACCCACCAGCCCGGCTTGGCCTTTTCGATCCAGCGGCTGGCAAAGGTCCGGGCGATATCGCTTTCCCACTCCGGATGATTGTTGGCTTTGGCGATTTCACGATAGAGCGCCAGTCGATCCTGATTGGATGCGCTGACCAGATTGTTGACCGCACCGCGTTGCGCCAGCGGGATAAGGCTGGGATCGCGCACCGCCAAGCTGCCGTCGTTCGCCCGGCCGATCGCGCCGCTGTCGAGATGCGGCGTCAATTGTGCGAAGCGGTCCTTCATGACCGCGCGGAGCGAGGCGATGGCAGGCGTATTGATCTCGAGATTGCCTTGCGCCCAACTATTGAATGCAAGGAAAGCACAAAGCGCGGCGAGCCAGTGTTTCATTTCTTTTCTCCTTGCGATGCGGCAGCGGGAGCGGCCGGTTTTTCGGCCCCCTGCTTCTGCTGCATGATCTCGTCGATGATGCGGTCGGCCGCCTTTTCCGCCGCCGCCGCCGGAAAGTAGATATTGATGGTGACGCAGCCGGCCAGCGCCAGCGCGACCGTGTTGAGGAACAGCAGTTTTTTCATGATCTCGACCTCACTTGATGACGGGGCTGACATTGTTGGTGGCGATGTTTTTCAGGCGATCCACCAACTCGACCCAATCGACCCGGCGATTGTACCCGATGACCGAAAGGGCCGGTATTCCGCCCCCTTTGACCATGACGTAGCCGGCGGTAACGTTCTCGACTCCGCCCATTTCGCAGACACCGCCGCGGAGCACGCAGGATAGGCCGATGCGCTCGTAGCCGAAATCCTCGAAGAACCGCAAAAAGGTTGCCTGCACTGCCGCACCCGCGCCCGACCCGCCGAGCGAAGAGATGTTTTGCACCGCGCGCTGACTGATGCGCTTGCGATAACTGCCGGGGCTGCTCGTGACTTTGGCGTCGAATTTAACCGGCTTCCAGCCGGCCAGTTCCAGCCCCTTGACTTCGGCGTCGGCGTAGCCGATGATGTTGCCGAACGAGAAGGCCTCGGTCATCTGCCCGAGATTGATGCGTTGGACGTCGATATCCGCCGTCAGCCGCGGCACCGTGCCGAAGGGATCTTCCAGCCGCAAATGCGTGCAGTTCAAGTAGCCTTCGAAGACCTGGATCACCAACGCGCCATCGAGAAACGCCGCCCCATCGCGGTAACGCAGATGTGGGAAGGAGCCGGAGAGCGTCCCCGACATTGCGGGCAATCCGAACGCCCGCGTCAGATCGGCCAACGGGATCGGCAGGATCGAGAGACTGAGATCGCCCTCCCAGGTGCCACGCTTGGTCGATTTGCGCCAGATCAGGTGATCGAGGACGAGCTTGCTGTCGAGGAAAGGTATTTCCGCCGCGTTAATGCTAAAGCGGTTGGGCGCCACCAACAGCGGCAATTCGAAAGCGCCTAAAGTGAAGGCACCGGCTTTGGCTCCGCCGACTTTCAAGTAGCCATCCTGCGTCACTTTGCGGTTCCACGGCAACCCGCCGTAAATTCCGGAAGCGGAAAAGCGGCCATTGGTCGCGCTCAGCGAAACGTCGTCGAGGCCCAAGGCGAGAGTGCTCAATCCCTCTTGATCCCAATAGAGGCCGAACGACAGGCGTCCGCCGAATGTCATTTCCGGAACACCATGCGGCGCCAGAATGGGGTTCAGGTAGGCGGCACCGCGTTTGGCGAGATCGAGCCCTGCAGAAGCAAGACTGGCGGAGAACAACTTGCTTTCACGCCGATCCCAGACGGCATCGCCTGAAACTTCGCCCACCCCAGGCAGAACGACCTGCGCGCTGGCGATTTCAAGTCGATCCGAAGCCAGCCGGCCTTTAGCCCTAAGCGCCTGCCCATCCGCCTTGGCATAGAAGGGCTGCCAATAGATCTCGCCATCAGTCCAGCGAGCATCGCTCTCCCATTCCCAGGCCGAACCCTTGCGTTGTGCCGAGAAGCGGATTTCAGCCCCCAATTTCTCCGCCGCATGCTCGCCTCCTTGGTCGGCGAAGCTGCCCCCGCTCAACTGCAACCGCCCTTCCACGGTGGTCGAGGTCAGGCGGGCTTTCCCGTCGAGTCGGCCGCCGGTTTTCCAGCCTGCGGGAACGGGCAGAATCGCCTGGAGCCGTTCGACGTGACTGCCGGTGAGGGTGACGTCGACCTCTCCACTGGCACTGCGCTTCACCTGCCAGCGCTCTCCGGCAGCCGGCTCGACGATGATCTCCAGCGCGCCGTTGCGCCACGAGAAACGCAATGGCAAGCGTTCTTTGAACCCCGCTACCGAGAGATTGCCGCTCTCGCAATCCACCCCGCCGCGCTCCCAGATGAGACGCAAGCATTCACCGCGGACTTGCTTGAATTCGCGCCCGGGAAGACTCAGACGCGCAATATTGAGGACCGCCTTGGAATCGCCGATTTCAAGGCGCATGTCGGCGGCCGACAAGGCCGGGTGCTCGATGCTGCCGATCGAGGCGGAAAAACCGGCCCAGGCAGGCAACGCAAGCGCCGCCAGGCAGGCCAGGACGCCGGCGGTGCGAATCAACTCAGGCCGGGAATACGCCCGTCGACAGATAACGGTCGCCACGGTCGCAAACGATGCTGACGATCACCGCATTTTCCACCTCGGCGGCAATGCGCAAGGCCACCGCCATGGCGCCACCGGAAGAAATGCCGGCAAAGATGCCCTCTTCACGTGCCAGGCGACGCGTCATGTCTTCCGCATCGCTCTGGCTGACGTTCTCGACACGGTCGATGCGGCTGCGGTCAAAAATTTTGGGCAGATAGGCTTCAGGCCATTTACGGATGCCGGGAATCTGGCTGCCGTCTTCCGGCTGGCAACCGACGATCTGGATCGCCGGATTCTGCGTTTTCAGGAATTCAGACACGCCCATGATGGTTCCGGTCGTGCCCATGCTGGAGACGAAATGGGTGACGCCGCCGTTCGTATCACGCCAAATCTCCGGGCCGGTACCCTGAATGTGCGCCAATGGGTTATCCGGGTTGGCGAACTGGTCGAGGATGATGCCTTTGCCTTCGGCGCGCATTTTCTCGGCGATGTCGCGCGCCAATTCCATGCCGCCGTCGCGCGGCGTGATCACCAGTTCGGCGCCAAAGGCACGCATGGTCTGCCGGCGTTCGATACTTTGGTTTTCCGGCATGACCAGAACCATGCGATAGCCACGGATCGCCGCCGCCATCGCCAGGGCGATTCCAGTATTGCCAGAAGTAGCCTCGATCAAGGTATCGCCCGGCTTGATCGCGCCCCGGATCTCGGCTTCGCGGATCATCGACAGCGCCGGCCGATCCTTAACCGATCCGGCCGGGTTGTTGCCTTCGAGCTTGGCCAGAATCACATTATTGCGACGGGCGCTTTCCGCCCCCGGCAAACGCTGCAGGCGCACCAGCGGCGTGTTGCCGACGAAATCGTCGAGTGTTTTATACATTGGAGGAAAGGTATTGCACGTATTGGTCGATGCCCTCTTCCACCGTCGCCATGGGCGCGCCGTAGCCGGCTTCACGCAGGCGCGAGAGATCGCCCATGGTGAACGCCTGGTACTTGCCCTTGAGCGCGTCGGGAAAGGGGATGTATTCGACGATGCCTTGGGCCGCCATTTCCGCCAGGCTCAATGGCGCCTGGCCGTCGAGGCGGCGGCAAGCATTGACGGTGGCGACGGCGACATCGTTGAAGGTCTGGGCGCGCCCCGACCCGAGATTAAAGATGCCCGATTTGCCGGGGTTGTCGAGGAACCAGAGATTGACCTTGACTACATCACCCACGAACACGAAGTCGCGTTGCTGTTCCCCGTTGCCGTAACCGTGCGAACCCTGGAACAACTTGACCTTGCCTTCGCTGCGGTACTGGTTGAAGTGGTGAAAAGCGACGGACGCCATGCGGCCCTTGTGATGTTCGCGCGGGCCATAAACGTTGAAATAACGGAAGCCGGCGATCTGCGAAGTCGCGTG
Source organism: Rhodocyclaceae bacterium (assembly GCA_027492775.1). Lineage (GTDB taxonomy): Bacteria > Pseudomonadota > Gammaproteobacteria > Burkholderiales > Rhodocyclaceae > UBA1934. Next base: position 21,099 of record JAPUEC010000038.1, on the reverse strand, counting down.
CGGCAAACGCTGGCGCACGATCTGGTCGAACAGGAGCTTGGAATAGCCGTAAACGTTAAGCGGCGATTCGCACGCCCGGTCCTCGCGGAAAACGCTGCCGCCGCCATAGGTCGCCGCGCTCGAGGCGTAGAGGAACTGCACGTCCTGCTCCAGGCTCCAGTCGAGGAGGATCTGCGAGTAACGGTAGTTGTTCTCCATCATGTAGTGGCCGTCACTCTCCATGGTGTCGGAACAAGCGCCCTGATGGAGGATGGCGTCGATGTCGCCATCGAAATAGCCAGCCTGGATGCGGGCAATGAAATCATGCTTGTCGAGGTAATCGACAATGTCGCAATCGACGAGATTCTTGAATTTCTCGGCCTTGGTCAGGTTATCGATGGCGATGATGCGGGTGGTTCCCCGCGCGTTCAAGGCCTTGACGATATTGGAGCCGATAAAGCCGGCGGCGCCGGTAACTACGGTGTACATACGTTTTCCTTACAAAGCGGCCTGCAGTTCTTCGCGGCTTGGCACCGCGGTTCCCAGTTTTCCGACGACGATGCCCGCGGCGATGTTGGCCAGGCGCATGGCTTCGATCCAGCCTAGCTTGGCCGCCAGCGCCACGGCCAGCGTGGCGATGACGGTATCGCCGGCACCCGATACGTCATAGACTTCTCGCGCCTGAGCCGGCTGATGCTGGACATCCTCGGCGCGATAAAGTGTCATGCCTTCTTCGCTGCGCGTCACCAGCAGCGCTTCCAGCCCCAGCTCCGCCCGCAGCGTCTGCGCCTTGCGCGTTAATTCCTCTTCCGACGACCACCGCCCGACCACTTCGCGCAATTCGGAGCGATTTGGAGTGATCACGGTAGCGCCCGCGTAGCGCGAGTAGTCATCGCCCTTGGGATCGATGAGCACGGTCTTGCCGGCAGCACGGGCCAACCGGATCATTTCGGCGATGTGGAGAAGCCCGCCCTTGCCGTAATCCGAAAGGATGACCGCATCGTAGCTGGCGACCCTTTGTTCGAAATCCGCGAGCTTCGCCTGCAGGACCTCGTGCGTCGGCGAAGTCTCGAAATCGATGCGCAGCAACTGTTGCTGGCGTCCGATGACACGCAGCTTGACGGTGGTGTCGATGGCGGTATCGACTTGCAATGCGGTTTCGATCCCGCTTTCGGTCAATAAACGGCGCAATGTCGCGCCCGCCTCGTCGTTGCCGACCACAGATAGCAAGCCAGCTCGGGCGCCCAATGCCGCGGCATTGCGGGCAACATTGGCCGCACCGCCAAGGCGCTCCTCGCAACGCTCGACCTTGACGACCGGTACCGGCGCTTCCGGCGAAATTCGGCTGACGTCGCCAAACCAATAGCGGTCGAGCATAACGTCGCCGACCACCAGCAGGCGGACCTCCGCCAATTTTTGAAGTAATGGATTCAAACGCGTCCTATCGGGAAATATTCAAAGCCGTGCGAGCGCACCATGCGCGGCTCCCACAAGTTGCGGCCATCGAAAATGACCGGCTGCTTGAGCGTCGCCTTCATGGTGTCAAAATTCGGGCTGCGGAATTCCTTCCATTCCGTCACGACGACCAGCGCATCGGCCTTCGCCAGCGCAGCCATCGGGCTGTCGGCATAGCGCAGCCGGGCGTCGTCGCCGAAAATCCGCTGACATTCATGCATCGCCACGGGGTCGTATGCCGTCACGGTTGCGCCAGCGTCAAACAGGTCCTGGATGAGATCGCGGCTCGGCGCATCGCGCATATCATCGGTGTTGGGTTTGAAGGAGAGCCCCCAGACCGCGAAGTGCTTGCCCGTGAGGTCATCAAAGCGGCCCTTGATCTTCTTCGCGAGGACATGCTTTTGCAGATCATTGACTTCCTCGACCGCCGTCAGCAGCTTGAGGGTCATGCCGCCGTCGTCTTTGGCCGTCTTGATCAGCGCCTTGACGTCCTTGGGGAAGCACGAGCCGCCATAGCCGCAGCCGGCATAGATGAAATGGTAGCCAACCCGCGGATCGGAGCCAATGCCCTGGCGAACCATCTCGATATCGGCGCCCAGGATTTCAGCGAGATTCGCCAACTCGTTCATGAAACTGATCCGCGTCGCCAACATGGCATTGGCGGCATATTTGATCAACTCTGCGCTCTTGATGTCGGTGACGATGAGGCGCTCGTGGTTGCGCTGGAAAGGCGCGTAAATGGCGCGCATCAGGTTTTCGGCACGGCTGTCGCCGTGGTTGATGCCGACGACGATGCGGTCCGGGCGCATGCAATCCTCAACCGCCGCGCCTTCTTTGAGAAATTCCGGGTTGGAAACGACGCTGAACGGGACTTCAATGCCCCGCTTTTGTAATTCCTCGGCAACCGCTGCCCGCACCTTATCGCCGGTGCCGACAGGAACGGTGGACTTGTCCACGATGACCTTGTAATCGGTCATATGGCGGCCAATATTGCGCACTGCGGCGAGAACATATTGCAGATCGGCTGAACCGTCTTCATCCGGCGGCGTGCCGACGGCGATGAACTGCAAGGTACCGTGGCGCACGGCCTCCTCGACATCGGTGGTGAAGCGCAAACGCCCGGCGGAAACATTGCGGCGAATGACTTCCAGCAGCCCGGGTTCATAAATCGGGCAGCCGCCCTCTTCCAAGGTCTTGATCTTCTGCGGATCGATATCGAGACAGACCACGTCGTTACCGACATCGGCAAAGCAAGTGCCGCTCACCAGGCCAACATAGCCCGTTCCTACAACCGTGATTTTCACGTTTTTTTTCTCCAAAAATGCAAAAGCCGAACGGAGGTTGGGGACTCCGACAACTCGACTTTTACGGGGTCAACTCGAATTCTTCGCTACGTTTCGGCGAGTATGTCTCCCATCCGCCGCAGGCCGGGCAGCGCCAATAGAACTGGCGCGCCTTGAAACCGCAGCTGCTGCAGCGATACCGCGACAGCTGCCGCGTATAACTTTGCACAATGCTTTTCGCGAGTTCGATATCCGCTCGCACCTCAGGCGTCACCAACCCGAGGCGCACCGCCATCAAGCGTTCCAGTCCCAGCAAGGTGGGATTGCGCTGTACTTCGTCGCGCACCAGCCGATATGCCGCTTCCGAGCCTTCGCTCTCCAACAGGAGTTGAACGACGATGTCGAGCAGGTCGAGCGACGGGTAATGCTCCAGGTAGCCGCGCATCAGCGCAGTCCCCTCGTGCGGTCGGCCCAGGCGGCGATAGGTGTCGACCAGACGCTGCGCCACCAGGGCCAGATACGCCGGATCCTGCTGTTCTATGCGTTGCCATGCGAGGATCGCCTCTTCGTGGCGGTTTTCCTGCTGCAACAAATCGCCTTCCAGCAGCGTCGCCCGCACGCATTTGCGGTTTTGCTGCACCGCCGTTTCCAGGTGTTGATGGGCGGACTCGGTGCGAGAACGCATCATCTCGGCCGCCGCCAGTTCGCAGTGATACTCGGCGATGTCACGCTGCGAGGCTACGTCCGGCAACTCCTGAGCGACGGCGATCGCCTTCTGCCAATCTTTTTCGAGCTGATAGATTTCCAGCAAGTGGCGCTTGGCTTCCTCTTCGCGCGCCGTACCGACCAGCCTGTTAAAAATGTCTTCCGCCCGATCCAGCAATCCGGCTTTCAAATAATCCTGGCCCAGCTCGGCCAAGGCCTGCAAACGGAAATTGTCCGCGAGGTCGGCGCGGTCAACCAGATTCTGGTGCATCCGGATGGCGCGCTCCGTTTCGCCGCGCCGCCGGAACAGATTGCCCAACGCGAAATGCAATTCGATGGTCTGCGGATCGACTTTCGCCACTTCCAGGAAGGAATCGATCGCTTTATCCGGCTCTTCATTGAGCAGAAAGTTCAAACCTTGAAAATACGAGCGCGGCAGTGAGCGCGACTCGTTCATGACGTGGCGGATGTCGATGCGCGCGGCGGCCCAGCCAAGCACAAAGAAAACCGGAAGCAGCAGGATCTGCCAGTATTCGAAGAGATCGGTCATGCGCCGGGCGAAAGATCGATTGAAGCCGGATTGGGCACGACAGGGCGTTTAAGCCGGGAGATTTCGCGGCGTTGACGAAAAACCAGCCCGAGCATCGAGAAAACGCCCAACAGGCAACCCAGCGCAAAAACCACGAGCAGCACGATCGCCAATGGCGCCTGCCAAACGTGGTCGAGAATCAGATGTAATACGACGGGCTCAGTGTTTTGCGCCGCAAAAATAAAAAGCAGCAGAAAAACCGCAAGCCGGATGACCCAAGTGAGAATTTTCATGACAGCAACAAAAAAAGGGCGGCACCGTCGGCACCGCCCCTTAAATCTACCATACTCAGCTTATGTTAGCGTGTTTTATCAACGCGCTCGCGCAATTCCTTACCGGCCTTGAAGTGAGGAACCCACTTGGCCGGCACGCTGACCTTGTCCCCCGATTTGGGGTTCCGGCCGACGCGCGGCGGCCGGTAATTCAGCGCAAAGCTGCCGAACCCGCGGATCTCGATACGATCCCCACGCACCAAGGCGTCGGTCATCGCATCGAGAATCATCTTGACCGCAAAATCAGCATCCTTCGCCACAAGCTGGGGAAAACGCTCCGCCAGCCGGACGATGAGCTCGGATTTGGTCATGTTCGGCGCCTTGTCAGCCTTGTTGGTTGAGTTTGGCCTTCAGCAGGGCACCCAGGTTGGTCGTGCCGGAAGCAGCCGAAGACTCCGCAGAGAACTTCTGCAAGGCTTCGTGCTGCTCAGCCTGATCCTTCGCCTTGACCGACAGGTTGATCGAACGGGTCTTGCGATCAACGTTGATGATCATGACTTCAAGCTCGTCACCGACCTTGAGGACTTGCGACAGATCGTCGATGCGATCACGCGAGTACTCGGAAGCGCGCAGGTAGCCTTCGACTTCGCCATCCAATTCGAACACCGCACCCTTGGCATCCACCGACTTGACGGTAGCGCGGACGATGGAGTTCTTGTCGTGCGTGGCAATGTAGTTGGTGTAAGGATCGCCTTCCAGCTGCTTGACGCCAAGGGAGATACGCTCCTTCTCGACATCGATACCGAGCACGACCGCTTCCACTTCGTCGCCCTTCTTGAAGTTGCGGATGGCTTCTTCGCCAGTCGCTTTCCAGGAGAGGTCGGAAAGGTGCACAAGACCATCGATACCGCCAGGCAGGCCGATGAAGATGCCGAAGTCGGTAATCGACTTGATGGCACCGCTGACCTTGTCGCCCTTCTTGTGGTTCTGGCAGAACTCTTCCCAGGGATTGGCCTGGCACTGCTTCATGCCGAGGGAGATACGGCGACGTTCCTCGTCGATTTCGAGGATCATCACTTCGACCTCGTCGCCCAGCTGGACGACCTTGGAAGGATGAACGTTCTTGTTGGTCCAGTCCATTTCGGAGACATGCACCAGGCCTTCGATACCCTGCTCGATTTCGGCAAATGCGCCATAGTCGGTGAGGTTGGTGACCTTGCCGAACAGGCGGGTGCCGGCCGGGTAACGGCGAGCGATACCAACCCACGGGTCTTCGCCCAGTTGCTTCAAGCCCAAGGAGACGCGATTCTTCTCGGCGTCGAACTTGAGGACCTTGGCGGTGACTTCGTCGCCCACGGCGAGCACTTCGCTCGGGTGACGGACACGGCGCCAGGCCAAGTCGGTAATGTGCAGCAAGCCATCGATGCCGCCGAGATCGACGAACGCGCCGTAGTCGGTGATGTTCTTGACGATGCCCTTGACGGTGGTACCTTCTTTGAGGTTTTCGAGCAGCTTTTCACGTTCGACGTCAGCCGTGGCTTCCAGCACCGCGCGACGCGACAGGACGACGTTGTTGCGCTTGCGGTCGAGCTTGATGACCTTGAATTCAAGGGTCTTGCCTTCGTACGGCGTGGTGTCCTTGACCGGACGCATGTCGACCAGGGAACCGGGCAGGAAGGCACGAACACCGCCGGTCATGACGGTCAAGCCGCCCTTGACCTTGCCGGTGATGGCACCGGAAACCAACGAACCGTCGTTCAGAGCCGTTTCCAGGAAGTTCCAGGCGGCGATACGCTTGGCGCGATCACGCGACAGGCGGGTGGCGCCGTAGCCGTCTTCCAGCATTTCAATCGCGACCTGGACGAAATCGCCAACCTTGACTTCGAGTTCGCCTTGGTCGTTGAGGAATTCTTCGATGGGGACGTAGGATTCTGATTTCAGGCCGGCATTGACCACAACGAAATTGTGGTCCACCAACACCACCTCAGCGGTGATGACTTCGCCTTGACGCATTTCCTGGCGAGCCAGGGATTCTTCAAATAGTTGAGCAAAAGATTCCATGTATTTACAACGAAAAGTGCCGTAGAACGGCGGTTGTTAATGCACACCGCCCCACCGTTTCCAGAATGCGCCATATCGGACGAACCGGAGATGAAGGGAGGGGCGGCACCCAATGGCCAGCAGAGCTCTACCGGCCTTACAGTACCTTCTTGCTCAATTCCAAAACGCGCTCGACCACCTGTTCAATGGTCAAGGACGTGGTATCGAGCAGCTCGGCATCTGCTTCCTGCCGAAGCGGCGCTACCGAACGACGGGAGTCCCGCTCGTCACGTTCGCGCAAATCCAGCAAAAGACTATTGAGGTTAGCAGACAAACCTTTTTCGATCAACTGCTTATAGCGCCGTTCTGCCCTCGCCTCGGGAGAGGCAGTCAAGAAAATCTTCAGCACCGCCCCGGGGAAAACGACGGATCCCATATCGCGCCCATCGGCCACCAGACCGGGTTTCCGGTTGAATGTCCGCTGCCGGAACAGCAGCGCTTCGCGGACTGCCGGCAAGGAAGCCACTTGCGAAGCGCCGGAAGAAATTTCCTCGGCACGAATAGCTTCGCCGACCTCGTCGCCTGAAAGCAGAATGCTGTTTTCCGCAAAACCTACATCCAGTTGCGCCGCTAGCCGTGCGACCGCGGGCTCATCATTCCAGGCAATGCCCGCGCGCTGGGCGGCTAAAGCCGTCAAGCGATACAAGGCGCCGGAATCGAGGTAGTTGAAACCCAGCGCCGCGGCAACTTTCGCCGCCACGGTACCTTTGCCGGAAGCGGAAGGGCCATCAATGGCAATCACGGGCGCTACCCGAGTCACTTCCGCAAAACGCTTGAAATAATCTGGAAAGGTTTTTGCGACGCAGCAGGGGTCGTTGATGCGCAACGGCGTACCAAACGCCGCGAGGGAAAAACACATGGCCATACGATGATCGTCGTAAGTATCGATCGCCGCTGGACGAAGTGCTTCAGGAGGCATTACGCGAATGTAGTCCGCGCCCTCGTCGATTTCCGCACCCAGTTTTCGAAGTTCGGTCGCCATGGCGGCAATACGGTCGGTCTCCTTGACCCGCCAACTGGCGATATTGCGCAGGGTCGTCGGACCTCGGGCAAAGAGCGCGGTCGTCGCCAAGGTCATGGCGGCGTCGGGAATGTGGTTGCAGTCGAGATCGACGCCCCTCAACCCATCGGCCGGCGCACTGGACTCGATCCAGTTCGGCCCCATTTCAATGTGGGCACCCATTTGCGCCAACGCTTCGGCAAACCGCACATCCCCCTGGATGGAATCGCGCCCAACACCTTCCACCCGGACCGGCCCGCCGCCGATGGCGCCCATCGCCAGAAAATAAGAGGCGGAGGAGGCGTCGCCCTCGACATAGATGGTGCCCGGCGACACATACCGGCTTCCCGCTGGCACGGTAAAGCGCTGCCATCCTTCCCGCTTAACCTCGACGCCGAAACGGCGCATGATGGCAAGGGTGATCTCGATGTACGGCTTGGAAATGAGTTCTCCAACGACTTCGACCGTCGTCTCCATACGAATCAGCGGCAACGCCATGAGCAAAGCGGTGAGGAATTGACTAGAGACATCACCGCGCACTTTCAAAAGACCGCCTGGGCGGATTTCTGCGGGCCGCACATGCAGCGGTGGATAGCCTTCCTTGCCGAGATAGACGATATCGGCACCGAGCTGACGCAAACCGTCAACAAGGTCGCCGATAGGCCGCTCGTGCATACGAGAAACACCTTTCAGTATGTAATCTCCACCGGCAAAGGCCAAGACTGCAACCAATGGGCGGAGCGCCGTTCCAGCGTTGCCAAGAAAGAGCTCCGCCCGTTCCGTTGGAAAGCGACCGTCACAACCGACGACTACATATCCTTTGTTGTCAATAGAATGGATCGCTATACCCAGCGCTTCAAGAGCCTCGAGCATCCGTTCGGTATCGTCGGAAATCAGCAGATCGCGGATTTCTGCTTTTCCCTGCGCGAGGGCAGAAAGGAGGAGCACACGGTTAGAAATGCTTTTTGAACCCGGGAGAGGCATCGCGCCAGAAACCGATATGGCATGTGCAAGATCCAGAAAGTGACTGGATGAGTCGTTTTGAGTCATGGAGGCGCTCCAGCGATCTACTGCGCGGAAGAATTTGTCGTGGGGCGGTATTCTGATACCAATCGGGCAAGCATGAGGCGGACCTCACTATCGTTTTGACAGGGCTCTTTGAGCCAACTTTGCAAGGTTTTCAGGAAGTTTGCTTCGACCGGGCGGGCGCGAGCAATACGCAATTTTGGATGCGGGGTTTCACGCGTATGCTCGCTATCCGCCAGCAGCTCTTCATAAAGTTTTTCGCCGGATCGCAAGCCTGTAAACTCAATACGGATATCCTCTTCGGAAAATCCGGAAAGGTGGATCAGTTTGCGTGCGAGATCGACAATTTTCACCGGCTCGCCCATATCCATG
>JAPUEC010000038.1:3206-12368 GCA_027492775.1 Rhodocyclaceae bacterium | reverse complement strand
CAAAAATCTCTCCGCCATGCCCCATGGTCGCTGCCTGCAAAACCAGCTGCGCTGCCTCAGGAATCGACATGAAATAGCGCGTGATTTCGGGATGTGTGACGGTGACTGGCCCCCCATGCTCGATCTGTTCCTTGAACTTGGGAATTACACTGCCAGTGCTGCCAAGAACGTTCCCGAACCGGACCATTTCAACATGCAGGCCGCCACCAGCCGCGTAAATCGCCTCACAGACCATTTCGGCGAGGCGTTTGCTCGCGCCCATGACGCTGGTCGGATTAACGGCCTTGTCGGTGGAGATCAGAACAAAACGCTCGGCGCCATGAGCGCGCGCACATTCTGCGACCCGCAACGTCCCAAGAACGTTGTTCTGGACCGCCTGCCAGGCGTTTCCAACCTCCATTAAGGGGACGTGCTTATATGCCGCTGCGTGAAAGACAATTTGCGGCCGATGGGTCGTAAAAACTTCGCCCACCCTTGATTCGTCCTTAACATCTCCGGCCAGAGTGACCACCTGCAAACGCGGGAAGTTGTATAAAAACCATTGCTCGATGGAATAGAGTGAGAATTCGTTCTGCTCGAAGAGGACGAGGCATGCCGGCGAAAAATTCGCCAACTGTCGGCATAACTCCCCTCCGATCGACCCACCGGCCCCAGTCACGAGAACGGTCTTGCCGTGGAGCATCGCGGCCACGTTTGGGGTGTCGATCCACACCGGTTCTCGACCGAGCAGATCCTCAATCACCACCGGACGGATGGAGGATACCGAGACTCTTCCAGACATCAGATCGTCAACCGCCGGCACCGTGAATACATGCGCTCCGGCAGCGACCGCCAGATCGGCGGCGAGACGCCTGGCGGATACCGCAGAAGACGGCATAGCGAGAATCACGTGTCTGGCTTTTTGTTCGGTGATGATTTGAGGCAGATGCTCAATACCCCCGAAGATCGGACGCCCGGAAAGTTCTCGCCCCCATTTGCTTTGGTCGTCGTCGACAAGGCCTACAACCCGCCAGTCGGGACTCTTTTCCAGATCCTTGAGCAGCGCCGCCCCGGCGTTGCCGGCTCCGACGATCAATACTGGCTTGCCCTGAGCGACCAGCCCGCCATAGAGGCGATGTTCCTTCCACATGCGGTAGAACGCCCGCCCGCCTCCCATGTAGGCCGCTAGCAACAATGGATAGAGCACCAGCAGGGAACGTGGCATGAGTTGCTGTCCCCACTTGTAGATGACAGAGAACAAGAGCAAGCCGAGCGTCGAGTAGATGATCGCCCGCAAAACGCGCCGCAAATCCGGCAAGCTGGCGAACACCCAGATTCCGCGATACAAGCCCGAAAAATAGCAGGCCAGCATGTGGATGGGCATGATGCAGGCCACTCCCCAGCCGAAGACCGGAAGAAAGGCTTCGGGGATCTCGAAATTGAAACGGAGCAGAAAGCCTCCGCCCCAAGCAACGATCATCGCCGATAGGTCGAATAGAAAAACGAGCAATGAACTAAATGCAAATTGCATATAAATAGCGGCGTAAGGCGATTGCCTAAACAGCAATTTTACCCCGGTATCCATAAAATGTTCTGATGGGTCTCAGTTTTCGGTTTTGCCGGCTCGAAAATATAGGGCAATACCAACCAGGGGAGAATACGCGATCAGCAACCCCACGAACCCATCCAACCATCTGATACTCACGGCAAACGCCAACGGGAACAACCAACCGAGATTGATCAGCAATACGGCGATGGTCACCGGCCAATGCGATCCGCAACGTCGCGCGGCAAATTGGTAGGCATGCGAACGATGGGCGACATATACCTTCTCCCCGCGGAGCAGCCGTCGCGCCAAGGTCACCGTGGCATCGACAATGAAGACGCCTAGCAGGATCAGCCAACTCCACAACAGTTGAGGCTGCTCCCGCGCGGCCAGAAGAGACATCAGACCCAAGGTGAGACCGAGAAAACCGCTGCCTACGTCGCCCATGAAAATCTTGGCCGAAGGGAAATTCCAAAGTAGGAATCCCCCTGCTCCGGCAGCCAGCATCGCCGGAAGTAAATAGGATGTCGGCGACAAGTGCGAGAAAAAGGCCAGCGCCGCCGCACACAATCCCACCGAGACGGTCTCAATTCCAGCAATTCCGTCAATACCGTCCATGAAGTTATAGAGATTCAACAGCCAAACGAGATAAAAGGCTACCAGAACCATGCTCAAAACCCCCTGTTCCAAGGTCCAACTCAGCACGGAAACAGGGGGCATGGAGCCCAGGAACAGAAACGCCCAGGCAACGGCAAGGAAATGGGACAATAGCCTCCAGCCGGCCGGGATGTGTCCATGATCGTCGAGGAAGCCGATAAGCGCGACCAGCCCACCAGCCCCAGAGAGCGCCGCAGCATTGGCAGCAGTCATCTCGCCGGAATAGGCCAGCCATACCAAGGCGGCAAGGAAAACGACGACAATCGCCAGCCCGCCCCCGCGCGGAATTGGGGCGCAATGCGAACTACGGGCATTGGGGACATCGAGCAAGTTGCGTGAAAGCGCATACCGCCGCAGCACTCCCGTCAGCGCCGCGGCCGCCAAAAACGTCGTAAGCCAAACAATCAGCCAGTTCATTTGGAAGGCCTCGAGAAACCCGCCACAGCCGCGCGCAGGCAGTCGTCGACGGAGTGAGGCGGCGACCATCCGAGAAGTTCGGCATTCTTGGAAATATCGACCTGCAGAGATGCGCATAGCCGCTCGAAATAGCCTTGCCGGCCGGTCATCCGGGCGACTAATGCGAGCGATACGACTGGAACAGCGAACAGGCGGACAGGACAACCCATGACCGCCCCCAATCGCCGCATCCAGTCCGGGGTCGAAAGATCTTCGCCATCGCTGACATGGAAAACCTGATTGGCCGCCTTCGGATGGTCGATGCATACGAAGATCAAGTCCACCAGATTGTCCAGCCCAACAAAGCTCCGCCGGTTTTGAACAGCGCCGAGCGGCAAGGGCATGCCGCGGCGCACCCAGCGCATCATGCTCAGAAAATTCGCCCTCACGCCGGGACCGTACACGAGGGGCGGACGGATAATCACCACTTCTATACCTGTTTGGTGCGCAATCTCCTTTAACCCGGCTTCGGCTTCCATTTTGGATACGCCGTAATCGTCCTGGGGCGCTGGAATCCCCTCTGGGGTGAAAGCGCTTCCCGGGGGCGTCGCCTCGCCCATGACCTTGATCGACGAAAGATAGACGAAGCGCCGCACGCCGGCTTGCGCCGCCTGGCGGGCCAGGTTCAAGCTACCCTCGACATTGACCTGCCGGTAAAGTGCGAGCGGATCCACCGCCTTGTCGCGCGCGAGATGTACCCGCGCCGCGGCGTGGATCACTGCATCGACACCACGCAGTGCCTGCGTCCAATCCGTCGACTGGGAGATATCGCCAATACGGCAGGTCTCGATGCCTTCCGGCCAGGAATCGGGAGGGAGGCGGCAGGCAGCGACCGGGTGAAACCGCCCGCATGCATCTAACCGGCGCACGACCGCGCCCCCGACGAATCCGTTTGCTCCGGAAACTAGGATACGCGCAGGTTCGCTCATGACGCGGTATTCCTCAATCCCTTGTAAATTTCGAGGTGCTTCGCCACCACTTGGCGGATGTCGAAGGCCTCCTCTGCCAGTTTTCTTCCGGCGAGACCCATAGACAGGCAACGCGCCCGATCTTCAAGCAAGGCGAGAATCGCTTCGCCCAGGATTCGGCCATCCCTGACTGGAACGAGCTTGCCGGTTTTTTCCGGGATGATGGCGTGCCGACATCCCGGTACATCGGTCGCCACTACGGCACGGCCGCATGCGGCTGCTTCAAGAAGCACCTTCGGCATGCCTTCTCGATAGGACGGCAGCACAACCAGAACCGCTTTCGCCAGCGCGCCCGGCATATCGTCCTGGTGCCCCCAGTACTCTACGCACCCTTCGGCCACCCAGCGTTCAATATCGCCTTCGGTCAAACTCGCGGGGTTTCCCGGATCCGGCGTGCCGGCCAAGCAGTAGCGCGCTGAAACCCCGCGCTCATGGCCGAGCCGCGCCGCTTCGACGAATTCCCGGACGCCTTTCTCAATGAGCAAGCGACCGGCGAAGAGGACGACAGGTACACCTTCCGGCAAGTCACACAGAAAATACTGATCAAGATCGATGCCAGACCCCCGAATCAGTTCAATTTTGTTGTCCTCCAGCCGGACAAACTGTTGCAGTGTGTCGCGATCGTCGGGGTTCTGAAAGATCACCTTTACATTTTTGCCGCCCAGTGCGCTCCGGTAGAGCCACCCGACGATGGCGCGGCGAATGCGCGCCCAGCCATTCTCCGCCGTGAATACATGCCCCAGGCCGGAAATTGCCGCCACCCGTCCGTGTCTTACGCGTGATAGGCGGGCGGCAATCCCGCCGAAGACCAGCGGCTTGATGGTAACGAGATGAATCAAGTCTGGCCGCACGCTGCGAAAAAGGAGAAACAACTGCCGCAGCGTCGCCAGCGTGCTCCGTAGACTGACGCTGCTGCGGTCCATATTCAGCGGGTGGATGATCAAGCCAAGCGCTTCCAGTTGCTGACGGCGATCGGTCATCGCTGCCGCCAAATGAACTTCATAGCCATGCGCCAACGCTTCCCGCGCAATCGCCAGCCGATGTGACATAAAAAACCAGTCGACATTCACCACGAACAGCAGCTTGGGTTTCATGCCTGATTGGCCTCCAGCCAGGATTGGAACATGAGTACGTCCCACAGGTGGTATTGCCAGTTGCGCTGCCCGCTCAAATGCTCGGTCCATTTTTCCCTGATGGGCTCGGGATGGAAATAGCCTTCACGCCTGAGCCGGGATTCGTCCAGCAAGGCCTCTGCCCATTCGCGCAACGGCCCACGCAACCAGCTATCGATGGGAACACCAAAGCCCATTTTCGGGCGTTCGATCAAGGCCTTTGGCACCCGGCGATACAAGACTTGGCGAAGCGCCCATTTGGTCTCTTTGCCACGGAGCTTGTACGCCAAAGGCAGCTTCCAGGCAAATTCAACCACCCGGTGATCAAGGAATGGAACGCGTGTTTCCAAGCTCACCGCCATTGCCGCGCGGTCGACCTTGGTCAGAATGTCGTCCGGCAGATATGCCAGCAAGTCCTGCAACATCATCCGCTCGATGTCATTCAAGCCGTTGGGAAAAAAAATGTCCGTGAAGCGCGGATCGGTCGCTTCCGAGCCTCCAATGACGATTTGCGCTGGATCGCTCCAATGGGAAATCAAGGATTTGTAGAGCGCTTCGGCCGTCTCGCTGGCCATGACGAAGGAGCCCTTGTGCAATTTGTCGCCGGGATTCGCCCATTGACGAAAAACGCGACCGAGCGCTGGGAAACCGCCCAAGGTATGCACGGTCCGGTTCCAGGCCGCCGGAGAGAGGGTCCTGATGGCGCAGGCTACGGAGGCACGCAGGGGACGCGGTATTTTTGCCAGTTTATGCCAAAGACTGGCAGTGATCCGGTAGCGGTTGTAGCCGCAAAACAATTCATCGCCAGCATCGCCGGACAGCGACACGGCGACGTGTTGCCGCGCCAGCCGGCTGACGAGGAAAGTCGGGATCTGCGACGAATCGGCAAAAGGCTCGTCAAAGAGGGTCGGCAGCAGCGGCACCACGTCCATTGCCTGTTCTGCCGTGACGTAGAGTTCCGTATGTTCGGTGCCGAGATGCTTGGCCACCGCCCTGGCATATTGTGCTTCGTCGTATCCCTCTTCGTGAAAGCCAATGGAAAAGGTTTTGATCGGCCGGTCCGACTGCTCCTGCATCAATGCCACGATGGTGCTGGAATCGACGCCACCGGACAGGAAGGCGCCCAGTGGCACGTCGGCGACCATCTGTTGGGCGATCGCATCCTTCAGGAGAATTTCGAGCGCATCGACCGCCTCTTCCGGACTGCCCGAGAATGGTTGTTCAATCCCGGCCCGGGCGACATCGGCAGCTTGCCAATAAGGCGAGGCAATCGGCGTGCGATTCCGAGCGGATAGCGTCAGCAGGCACCCGGGCAATAACTTATGGATGCCCGAATAGATACTTTGGACACCACCGATGGCATTGTGACGCATGAAGCTCGCCAAGGCTTGGCGGTTGACCTGCCCGTCGAAGCGCGGATGGGCGCGGCAGGCTTTCAGTTCTGAAGCGAAAAAGAAGACGGCTTCGCGACCTTCGCCTTGCCAGCCGTAATAAAGCGGCTTTTCCCCCAGCCGATCACGCCCCAAGGTCAGGGTACGGTCATTTCGGCACCAGACCGCGAAGGCGAACATTCCGATCGCTTTCTCGATTGTGGCGCGAATTCCCCAGGCCTCGAAACCCGCCAGTAATGTTTCCGTGTCCGAATGCCCACGCCACCCCGAAGCGACGCCGGCATTCTCCAGTTCATGGCGCAGCGCCAAGTGATTGTAGATTTCGCCGTTGAATACGATCACGTAGCGCCCCGATTGCGAAAGCATCGGCTGATGCCCCGCCGCCGAAAGATCGAGAATGGAAAGCCGGCGATGACCCAGCGCGACTCCGGCGTCCGCATCGAGCCAGCTTCCACTGTCATCCGGGCCACGATGGACAATGGCGCCGAGCATGCGTTCGACGCTCCACAGGGACACCTCCTCGCCGCTGGGATCTGGGCAGAACATACCCGCAATGCCGCACATCCTATAGCCTCGCTTTCTCGCCTGCGGCCGGCCAGCGGTTGCACCACTGTTGCAGCATCAACACCGTCCACAATTGCGGCAGGCGGTTTTCTCCCGCCAGATGCGCCTGCCAAGTCCGTTGTACGACTTCGGGTCGCAGCAATCCACTACGCCGAATGGCTTCCGCCGAGAGCAGGTCCTCAGCCCAGGAACGTAGCGGTCCTCTCAGCCATTGGTCCATGGGCATGCCAAAGCCCATTTTCGGGCGTTCGATCAGTTCCTTAGGTACATAGCGGTAGAGCACCTCGCGCGGCAGCAGCTTGCCCCGATCTCCGCGGTCGGCCAGATTGAACGCCTGCGGGACACGCCAGCTCCATTCCACCAGGCGATGGTCAAGCATCGGCACGCGCACTTCCATCGATACTGCCATCGACATCCGGTCAACCTTGGTGAGAATGTCGTCCGGCAGGTAGTGCGCCTGGTCCGCAGCCATCATTTGCGCTTCCCATTCCAGCCCTCGCCAGTCGGCATAGCGATCGGGCACCCGGCCCGCCGGCTCCGCCAAGACCACGTCCGGATTGGGCCAGGCGGACATCATCTGAGTATCGACTTCGCTCGGGTCCAACGCCAGGTAATCGGCAAAACGATGAACCCTCGCCGCCAAGCCGGCAGCGCCAGCGAAACGTTTTCCGGAAAGCCAGTTCCCCGGACCGTCCCAGAATCCAGCCGGGACAGTGTGCAAGAAGCGGGCGGCGAATGCCGCACCGGCGGGTCCCAGCCGATTGCGCCAACGTTGGATGCGCTTCGCCCAGAAATAGCGCGGGTAGCCACCGAACAACTCATCTCCCCCGTCTCCGGCGAGCGCAACGGTGACACGACGGCGTGCGAAATGACAGAGCAGAAAGGCCGGAATGCTGCTGCCGTCGGCAAACGGCTCGTCATGCAAACCCACCACTTCATCCACCAACCCCGGCACTGCCGCCACGTCCAGGAGTTCCTCGAAATGTTCAGTGCCCAGATGCCGCGCGACAGCGCGGGCATGCGCCGATTCATCGTTGGGCGTACCGGCGAAGCCTATGGTGAAGGTGCGCAGCGTCTGCGCGGATTGCTCGCGCATCAACGCCGCTACCAGGGAGGAATCGATGCCCCCTGAGAGAAAGGCACCGTAGGGGACGTCGGAACGCATGCGCAGGCGGATGGAGTCGCCCAGGCGCCGCTGCAACTCGTCAGCGGCTTCGCCGAAGGAGAGGCGCAGCGGATCAGCCCTGCCCTGGCGCGCCACAGCGCGCAAATCCCAATAGCGCTCGTGGCGTAGCGCACCGTTCGCCCACACGGCGAGCGTTCCCGGCTCCAGCTTGCAGACACCGCGGAAAATGCTGTGCGGCGCCGGCACGCAGAGATAACGCAGATAATCGGCGACCGCTTCCCGGTCGATTTCCTTGTCAAGCCAAGGAATTTCAGTCAGGGCATGCAATTCGGAGGCGAACGCCAGGCGCGCACCGTCGACAGCGAAGTAAAGCGGTTTGACGCCCATCCGGTCGCGCACTAACATCAATGTTTTCTGTTCGCGGTCCCATAGTGCAAAGGCGAACATGCCAACGAACTTGGACAGGGATTCCTGTACTCCCCATTGTTCGAAGGCAGCCAGCATCACTTCAGTATCGGAATGTCCCCGAAAGGTGCAGCCGAGCTTTTCCAGATCGACACGCAACTCACTGAAATTGAAAACCTCGCCATTGAATACAATGACATAGCGCCCGGAAGGCGAAAGCATGGGCTGGTGGCCGCTCGGCGACAAATCCAGAATGGACAGCCTGCGATGCCCCAACCAAACCTCCGTTTCCGGATCGTGCCAGTGACCCGCGTCGTCCGGACCACGATGGCGAAGAATATCGCGCATGTCGAGGGCCCGCTGCGGGTCGACACCTGGACCGAGCCAGCCGAAAATGCCGCACATGTCAGGATTTAGGCGGCTTTTGGCCGACCATTATCCAGTTGCTGGGGGGGAAGAAAAACACCCGGTCGAACCCATACGCGGCCGCATAGAAGGGCCGCAACGCTCCATCGACGATCCGCCACCAGCGCTTTCCCAACAAGCGCACGCCGACGGGCGACAGCCAGGACTTCACAAGCGTCGCGCCATAAAATACCAGTCCGCCGCAGGCAATCTCCTGGTCGACCCGCAACCCGGCGGTCTGCATCAACTCGCGAAGAGTCTTGCGGTTGTAATAATGCGGACCGTGCCTCCCGAACTCAAATGGCCAAGTCCAATGGGTTGGAGTGGTGATGACGGCTAATCCGCCCGGTTTCAGGGTACGCACCATTTCACGCGCTGCCGAGACATTATCCTCAATGTGTTCGAAGGATTCGATGGCCACGGCGACGTCGAAGGATTCATCGGCGAAAGGCAAGGCTCGTGCGTCACAACGATGGTAGCGCCATGGCATGGAACGTCCCCCGGAATCAGCGATATCGACACCGTCAGTATCAAGCCCGGCGAACAATGCCTC
>JAPUEC010000038.1:0-3196 GCA_027492775.1 Rhodocyclaceae bacterium | reverse complement strand
TCATAGCGCCCTTCGGTTCCGCAGCCTAGATTCAGACAGCGCCCCTGATCCGGAACCCGGTCGAATACCTGCGCAAGCCGACTGTCGAGGAAAATGCGCGGCCATTCAGGCGTGAAAGCTGATCTTTTGTTCATGCTGTTTTCCTGGTGTCGTCCAGCAAGGCGGAAAAAACTTCGGTATGTTGTTCGACACAGCGCAAGAGCGTAAAGCCAGCTTCGACTTTTGCTCGCCCCGCTGCTCCCATGCGCCGCGCCGACTCGACATCCGACAGCATGAAATCAATCGCCGCCCGAAAGCTTTCCTTGTCGCCGGGTGCGACTAATATGCCATTCTCGCCGTGGTCGACCAATTCCGGGATGCCGTCGATGGCATAGGCGACCACCGGTAAACCGTACCCGAATCCTTCGAGAATCGAGGTCGGGCAGCCTTCGCCCCAAAGCGACGGCAGCACCATGAGGTGCGCTTCCCACAACCAACGACCGATGTCGTCGGAGAAACCGACCCAACAGACCTTCTCTTCCAGGCCACGTCGGACAATTTCATGCTGCACGGCGCCCGCCATGTCATCGCGTCCGATAAAGATGAAGTTCGCCGACGTCTGAAGGCGTTCGATGGCATCGAGATAGTCGACATGTCCCTTGCGGGGATTGAGGTTGGCAACCGTGACCACATTCATCGATCGAGCGCGTGCGGGATCGCAGGAGGGCAAGGCGTCGAGACCGTTGTAGATGACCGCCACCTTGCGCGACGGCACTTCGCACCGGCCGATCAGCGTTTCGGCTGCTGCCCTCGAATTGACTATATAGGCATCCATCCAGCGATGGAACAGGCTTTCGACCCGCCGGAAGACGATGTCCAGGCGCGTCTGTGAATTCGGATTCCAGCGCACGCCCTGCACCAATCGTGCACCACGCAGCCAAGGCCTGAAGAAACGTAGCATGAAGGCGGCGCGCAGACCGATTACATAGATTGCGTCGTACCTTTTTCGGCGCACCTGGGTAACAAGGCGCAGCAAGGCCCTCAAGCCGAAGCATCCGTGCCGGGCGGTAGCGTTTCGGCTTCCGAACGACTGTGGTGACAAGCCCATCGTCCGACACCAGTCCAACCATGGCCCCTCACCATCCAAGGTTGAGAGGTCGAACGCGATTCCATTGCCACAAGCCTTCGCCATGCGTGTCAGGCTCCGTTCAGCGCCACCCAATTCGCTACTGGAGAAGACGATTAGGACTTTCACAGAAGTTGTTCAGCAAGTTTCAGTTCCGGGAACCCTTCAGCGATTACCCCCAGCATCCGGGTTTTCCATGCCGGCAGGGAGAACCGGCGCGCGTAAAGATCCTGCGAAGCCCGCATCATCGAGCGAGCGAGTTCGGTGTCGGTCAAGAAGATGCGAATGCGCTCCTCCAGCGCGTCTTCGAGACGGTGCATGCTCAGCGTGTTGAGATAGCGTTCGTGATAATCGACCGCTCCGAATTCAGTGATGTAGGTATCCCCGACCACCGCGGCTGTCGGCACCTGCACGATCCAGCCGTTGCCCGCCGAAGCCATTTCCGGAAAGGAGGCGATATCCGAGACGATGAGCGCGCAACCGGCCGCCAGCGCCTCCAGGACAACGACGCCGAAGCTGTCGCTCAGCGATGGATGAAGCAAGCAGCGCGTTTGCGCCAGAAGGTCCGCAATCTCGGATTCGCCCAGCTTCGCCTCGCGCCACTCGACGCCTTCGTAATGCTCCAAACTCCCCATGAGCTTCCGCGCGCCTCCAAGGCCGGTCACCACGCACAGCCTGGCGTCGGATTTCAGCTCGCGGCGCGCCGCACAGAAAGCGCGCACCAGTTCCGGGCCGCTTTTGATCCGGAATTCCGTGGAAATGAAGGAAAAGTCGTAGGGGCGTCGAACGGCGTCCCCACAGTAGGCGCCTTCGTACGCAAGGGGATACACCGTGCGGCATTTCGCTCCGACCTGCGGGCCGAAATGCAAATCAAAGGAACGTCCCGCCCAATCGGAGAACACCAGCAGCGCGCGAAATTGCGGCCGCTCCATCAAGCGCCTTGCTTCGGCGGCGGCGCGCCGGTGCAGCGGAATGCTGTAGCCGTGAATCCCGAGCGGCACGTCGAACTCGGCCAGGTAAGGCATGCTGCCCCGATTGAGGGACTGATGCAGCACCCCAAGCGCCCCCGATTCGTCCATGGAGACCGTGCGAACACCGCTCCAGCGCGTCACCGCCTGCATCAACAGGCGCTGCGGCCGCTGCATGGAACGGAGGTCGCAAGAGCGGCCGATTTCGCCGCAGAGATTTTGGAACGCCGAATGAAAGCGCCGATGGCGGGGTCGCATGCGGCCGCTCATGACCTCGACGAACGTGGGAGTCGCGCTCATGGGTTTATTGCCGGCGGAAAACGAATTCGTTGCAGCCGTGCCGTCGTCCGACCGTGCGCTGCCAGATCGGAAGAAAGCCTTTTTTTTGCAAGTAGGAAACCACCTGGCCCGGACTCGCGACCTCAAACGGATAGCCGCCCACCCAGTCAATGACATCGGTAAAGAACTTCATGCCCCGGGTATCGCCCATATGCCGGGTGAAGGGATTACGCAAACGCAGGAGATCGGCGACGAATAGTCCGACGCCAAAATAGGCCCAAAAAATAAGAAGCATGGCGAAGCGAAGAAAGCCCGGCGCATGAACATAGGTGTATTTGACCCCCGACCAGTATCGTGAAACCCATCCCTGATCGTTGTACAGCGCGATGAAAAGGACGCCGCCCGGCGCCACCGCGGAAGCGGCATTATCGATCGCCCTCCACATTGATCCGGTGTGATGGAGTACGCCCCAGCTATAGACTGCGTCGAACGTCCCCAAGCCGCGCATTAATTCGTCGTCGAGGACGGAGCCTTGCAGCACGCGCCACTCCTCTTCGTTCGCACCGCTGCCTTGGCGCATAGCCACGGTAGCCTCGACGCTGTCGATGTCATAATCGAAGGAGACGATGCGAGAAAATCCCAGGTCGCGGGCGGCGCGTGAAAAAAGCCCACTGCCGCTGCCGATGTCGATAAAACTCGATCGGGCCGGTTCCAAGCATTCAAACGCCGACGTGAGGGAACGTTTCGCGGCGGCAAGCTCGTTGCCACCCACCCCTTTCAAATAGCGCTTCCAGTTTTTACCGAAGGCGAATCTTTCTTCTTTCATCGTTGGCATTGAATTATC
>JAPUEC010000037.1 GCA_027492775.1 Rhodocyclaceae bacterium | reverse complement strand
CGCCAGCCCAAGCGCGCATGGGCAGGCGATGATGAGCACCGCGACGGCGTTGATGAATCCGTACACCCAGCTCGGTTGCGGCCCGAAAAATCCCCAGCCTAAAAAGGTCAGGACGGCAATCACCAGCACGATGCCGACGAACCAGCCGGCCACCGCATCCGCCAGCCGCTGCGTCGGCGCCCTCGAACGCTGCGCCTGCGCCACCATCTGGACGATTTGCGCCAGCACCGTCTGGCTGCCGATTTTCTCCGCCTGCATGACCAATGCGCCGCTGGTGTTGATGGTCGCGCCGATGAGTTTATCGCCGGGCGCTTTGCTGACCGGAATCGGCTCCCCGGTCAGCATGGATTCATCCACCGCACTGGAACCCTCGATCACCGCGCCATCCACCGGCACCTTCTCGCCGGGCCGCACCCGTAGGCGGTCGCCGGGATGCACATTGGCGAGAGGAATATCCTCCTCGCCGCCGTCGTCGCGCAGGCGGCGCGCCGTCTTGGGCGCCAGACCGAGCAACGCCTTGATCGCCGCCCCGGTTGCGGAGCGGGCGCGCAATTCCAGAATCTGCCCGAATAAGGTCAGGGAAATGATGACCGCCGCCGCCTCGAAATAGACCCCGACCCGACCATGCATGCGGAACGACTCGGGAAAGACGCCGGGCCAGACAGTGGCCACGACGCTGTAAGCGTATGCCGCCAGGACGCCAAGGCCGATCAGCGTCCACATGTTGAGGCTGCGATTGACCACCGATTGCACGCCGCGCATGAAGAACGGCCAGCCGGCCCACAGCACCACCGGCGTCGCCAGCAGCAACTCCACCCAGGGCTGCGCGGCGCCGAGCAGCGACTGGCCGAATTCGCCGGACATGGCGATGGCAAAGACCAGCACGGTCAGCGGCAAGGTACCCCAAAAACGCCGGATGAAATCCTTGAGTTCGGGGTTTTCGCCCTCTTCCAGGGCCGGCAGCAGGGGTTCGAGCGCCATGCCGCACTTGGGGCAGTTGCCCGGACCGATCTGGCGCACTTCGGGATGCATCGGGCAGGTGTATTCGGTGCCGGGCGGCGCGGCCTCGGCGGGCGCCTCCTGCGGCGAAAGGTAGCGTTCGGGATCGGCTTCGAATTTGTCCTTGCACTTGGCGCTGCAGAATCGGTATTCATGGCCGTCATGGCGGGTTCGGTGCGGCGATTCCGGCTTGACGGTCATGCCGCAGACGGGATCTTTCTCCCCGTCCGACGAAGCCGTCGAAGAGCCGCGGCTATGCCCGGGCGTTGAATGCTCCATGTGATTCGTCGACATCAAACCACCTCCTATCGAGACTGCGTTCGCCAAGCCGCCGCGGCAATTCAGGCGAATGCCATTCAGCCGGTCCTGTCACTTTTTCTTTCCCGACCTGCGGGCAAGACCCGCGCCCGGCGGCGGCGCCGAACAACAATGTCCCGGGCGACTCATGCGATGGTCCATATCATTCTGGGCACACCAGGCAAGGAAGCGCAGCCATTGGAATTTGATTCGATTGAACACGATCATCTCCTTCAGAACTCGCGAAAACCTGTCACCACGCTGACAAGTATGGTGATTGAACGCTGACAGGAAGATGAGCGCAGGATTACAGATTCGCAGGTTAACAGGGACCGAAAAGCGCAGCAGGGCACTGCCAAGCATGGACGCCATGACGCCCATGCTGGTGAATTGGTCAGTCCTGGTAGGGATTGACCAATTCATCCACCAGGCGATGGAAAGCCTGGCGCAGCTGTTCCTCGCTGCAGCCGACCAGGATGCCGTCCTCCAGCGCGTCCTGGGCGATTTGCCGCAGTTCGGCGTAGTTCTCGTTCAGCACCTTGATCTTTTCCAGACAGGAAACGGGGGCGCCGTCATCGGCCTGCCAGATCGGCGGAGTGGGTTGCGGCTCGGTCATGCTTGCCTCTTTCTCGCTTGAATTGCCATTCCTTCACCAGCGCATAGATCGCCGGAATCACGGCCAGGGTCAGCACCGTCGAGGAGACCATGCCGCCGACCATCGGCGCGGCGATGCGGCTCATCACTTCCGAACCCGCGCCGGTGCCCCACATGATGGGCAGCAGGCCGGCCATGATTGCCGTCACCGTCATCATCTTGGGGCGCACGCGCTCGACCGCGCCTTCCATCACCGCCGCGTAGAGGTCGGCCACGCCGACCTCGCGCCCTTCGGACCGGCACTTGGCCTGCACCGCTTCCCAGGCGTGATCGAGGTATATCAGCATGACCACGCCGGTCTCGGCTGCGACGCCCGCCAGGGCGATGAATCCCACGGCGACGGCAACCGACAGATTGTAGCCCAGCGCCCACATCAGCCAAACCCCGCCGACCAGCGCGAAAGGCACCGAAAGCATGACGATGAGCGTCTCGGTCAGGCGCTTGAAGTTGAGATAGAGCAGCAGGAAGATGATGAGCAGAGTCACCGGGATGACGATTTTCATCTTTTCCGCGGCACGCTCCATGTACTCGAACTGACCGCTCCAGGTGACGTAATAGCCGGGCGGGAATTTCACCTTCTCCGCCACCGCCTTCTTGGCGTCGGCGACGTAACCGCCGATGTCGCGCTCGCGGATATCGACGAAGATATAGGCCGAGAGCAGCGCATTCTCGGTGCGGATGCCGGGCGTGCCGCGCGCGACCTCGACCTTGGCCAGTTGCCCGAGCGGGATCATCGCCCCGCCCATGGTCGGCACCAGCACCTCGCGGGCGATGCTTTGCGGATCGCTGCGCAATTCGCGTGGGTAGCGCACGCTCACGCCGTAGCGCTCGCGGCCCTCGACCGTGGTGGTCACCATTTCGCCGCCGAGCGCCGTGCCGATCACTTCCTGCAACTCGCCGACCGCCAAGCCGTAGCGCGCCAACTGCTCGCGGTCGGGCTCGATGTTGAGGTAAAAGCCGCCCGTGATGCGCTCGGCAAAGGCGCTGGTGGTGCCGGGCACTTCCTTGACCACCGCCTCGATCTGCTTGGCGAGCTTTTCCATCTCGCCCAGATCCTTGCCGAAGACCTTGATGCCAATGGGCGTGCGGATGCCGGTCGACAGCATGTCGGTGCGCGCCTTGATCGGCATGGTCCAGGAATTGGCGATGCCGGGGAATTGCAGCGCCTTGTCCATTTCGGCAATGAGCTTGTCGGTGGTCATGCCGGCGCGCCATTCCTTTTCCGGCTTCAAGTTGATCACCGTCTCGAACATCTCGGTCGGCGCCGGGTCGGTGGCGGTGTTG
>JAPUEC010000036.1:2030-25250 GCA_027492775.1 Rhodocyclaceae bacterium | reverse complement strand
GCCGACCAGCCAGTCCGACTCCGAGCGGCACACCGCGGCATCACCGAGCCCGCGCATTTCAGCGCCGTTCTTCAGATGTGAAAAGCCGTCACGAATGGCTTGCTGCGTCATAGATTGCAACCAAAGCCGTTGCACCGGCTTGTCACTCTTGGCGTGCTGCACGATGTAATTGAAGATCAGTTCGCCTTCGCGCCCAGCGTCGCAGGCATTGATCAGGGCATCGACATCCTTGCGCTTGGCGAGGCGAGTCAGCAACTTGAGGCGGGATTCAGTCTTTTCGATCGGCCGCAGCGCGAAATGGGGCGGAATGACCGGCAGATGGTTGAAGGACCATTTGCCTCGCTTGACCTCGAACTCCTCTGGGCATGCCAGTTCGAGCAAATGGCCGACGGCGGACGAGAGCAGGGCGTCCTCGCTCTCGAAGTAATCGTCGTGCTTCGTAAAGCCTCCCAAGGCGCGCGCGATGTCGCCGGCGACGGAAGGTTTTTCTGCAATGATCAGCTTTTTGCCCATGTGTTATGCCTGTAAAGTCCGGGGCATGATAAGAGGCGCCATGCCGGCTTGGCAAGCACGCTCTGCGAGGCAAAGCAATATTGCTCAGGAAAGATGGGTCAGGCGCTCGGCGATCCAGACGCGCGCGGCGGCTTCGTCGGAGAAGAATTCCAGCGGTTCGGCGGCAGCGGCGTACATTTTGGCGTAAATGCCGCGATAAAAAGCTGAAGTGCCTACATCGGCGAGGACCAACGCCGTTCCGCTGCGACCGACCAACTGCTGGTCGCGGATGGCGTTGATCATTTCCTGGAAGGCTTCTGGGGTGTGCAGGCCATCCCCGTAGATGACGCCCAAGAGCAGCCATGGGCGACCCTGAAATACCTCGGCCTTGGCTAGAACGATTTTAGCCGCTTCCTGCACCAACTCCTGATTCCACGGCCCCTGTGTGTGGACGACGAGAATCCGGTCTTCCGTCCAGATGTCGCTACGACCATGCGGCGGGAAGACGAATGAATCGGTCACGTGGATCCTCGGTCGATTAAAGGTGAATCCATGCTAAAAGGGATGACGCAATCCGACAAGAGGGATGCGCTGTTAACCGGCTTCCGGGAAAAGACATTGGTATCGATTTCCCGGCAGGCTCGCCACGCGGCCGGACAGCTCGAGCTCGAGCAGCAATGCCAGCAGTTGATCTGTCGGTAGCGTCGTTCTGGCGGCGATGGTGTCCAGGTCGCAGATTTCATGGCCGATCGCGGCCAATACCGGGTCAGTGGCGACTGCGGCCACTGGTGTCCCCAGAGCCGTTTGCCACCCCAGTTCTTCGAGGATATCGTGGGCGGTTTCCACCAGCTTGGCGCCTTGCTTGATGAGTTGATGGCAGCCGCGAGCCAGCGGCGAGTGAATTGATCCGGGGATGGCGAAAACCTCGCGCCCTTGTTCGCCGGCTTGGCGAGCGGTGATGAGCGAGCCGCTCTGCGGCGCGGCTTCGACGACCAGAACGCCACGAGCAAGCCCGGAAATGAGACGATTGCGGCGGGGAAAGTTGGCCGCTGCCGCCGGCGTTCCCAGCGGAAACTCCGAAATGATCGCGCCCCGTTCGGCGATCGCGAGCGCGAGATCGCGGTTGCGGGCGGGGTAGATACGATCGGCGCCGGTGCCGATGATGGCAACCGTGCCCGCTACCGAATCGACAGCGCCGCGATGCGCCGCGGCGTCGATGCCCAAGGCCAGCCCGCTGATGATGGTGAGACCGCCGTCGGAAAGCGAGCGGGCGAAGGACTCGGCGGTTTGACAGCCTTGCGGCGTGGCATTGCGACTGCCGACAATGGCAAGCCCAGGGCGATTGAGGAGATCGAGCCGGCCGCGAACATACAGGACGGTGGGCGGATCCGGGATCTGGAGCAGCGCCTGGGGATAGTCGGCGTCGCCGAGGGTAAGCACATGACATCCAGGCTGTTCCGACCAGCGCAGCGCCTTTTCGATGTCCGCTTCATTATCGGCATCGAAGAGTTGATGCGCTTTTCCACCGATGATGGCCTCGACCGCTGGGCGGCCGGCAGCGAAAATTGCCTCGGGCAGACCAAAGGCGGCGAGTAGCTTGCGCTGCGTTTCGCCGCCGACGCCCTGCGAAAGTGTCAGCCGTAACCAGCCGTCGAGTGCTGCGCTTCCTGTCGAAGAACCGGTGATAGGGCTGTTCAAGAACTATGGTTTTTTGATGGCGTCACCGACGATGACTGCTTTGGAAGCCTCCATCACCAAGGCGTACGAAATTTTCGCAAAGGTGCGGAAAACAAACACCAGGCCGTAGCGCTCGTCCGGAAGCGGCGTGGTGACACGCCGATCCTTTTCGTCGTATCCCATGGAGACGCGATGCCGATGCAAGGCCAGCACATGACCGACTTCCAAACCGTCCTGAGTACCGCGGTTGAGGGCGATGACCGAAAGCTTCCCGGCCTCGTTCAGGCCGCCGTAGATCGATACCACCCTCGCGGCAATCGAAAATTCCGGCGTGTGAGGGACGTAGGCAATGATGTCGGCCTTGGCGGCCGGCGTCAGCCGGTCACCACGGCCAATCTCTTCTCGGGCGACGGTGATTTTGACCACGGCGGGCGAACCCGGCTGAACCAGGCGGGCATTGCCGAGGTCGAACGCCTCGTAACCGATAATCTTGTTGGTGTCCGGATCCTTCAATGGTTTTCCGGGACGATAGATGCTCCAGTCGATGATGCTGGCGTCGGGAATGCCGGTCACGAAGGCCTGGTCGCCATTGCCGAGGAAAACGCGATCCTCCTGGCTGGCGACGATGCGCGGCACCTCGTTGAGCGTATCGGCATCGACGATCAGCGGCCGGGAAATGAAGGGCTCGATGACATTGGAGGGAATGCTGGAGATTTCTTTCTTGATCGCCTCGCTGTAAACCTGCGGCTGCAGCTTGAGCGGCGTGGCGACCTTGAGACGCGGGGTGCCGCCAGAGCGGTCGAGAACGACGATATCGCCCGGATAGATGCGATGCGGATTCTTGATTTGATCCTTGTTCAGGCGCCAGATTTCGGGCCAGCGCCAGGGTTCCCTGAGGAACTTGCCCGAAATGCCCCAGAGGGTATCGCCAGCGACGACGATATGACGGTCAGGCGGATTATCAACCAATTGGAGCTTTTCCTGGGCGAAGGCGCAAGCTGCGGCCGCAGCCAGGATGAGCGCGGATATAATGCGAACCATTGTTGTATCCTCACATGCCGATGGAACAAGGAAGCGGGGCGCTGTCTGTTTCATTATGACGGAAAAGCCCTGTTCCGTATTCGGGAAGTTCTTGAGATTCTGCACATAATGTCCTAATCGGGCAAGCATTTTCAGGTTGTCATATGGCACTTTTACCCATATTGCGTTACCCCGATCCGCGACTTGCCAAATTGGCGGCACCGGTATCGTCCGTCGACGACGGCATTCGTAAATTGGCGGCCGACATGGCGGAGACGATGTACGAAGCGCCGGGTATCGGCTTGGCGGCGACTCAGGTCGATGTGCATCGGCAGGTCGTGGTGATCGATATCTCGGAAGACAAGAGCGACCTGCGGGTCTTCATCAACCCCCGGATCGTCGCGCGCGAAGGCTTGCGCGAAGGCGAGGAGGGTTGTCTTTCCGTTCCCGGAATCTACGACAAGGTCGAGCGTTCGGAGCGTGTGACCGTGGAGTATCTCGACCTCGACGGGCAGATGCGGACGTTGGAAGCGGAAGATCTTTTGGCGGTCTGCATTCAGCACGAGATCGATCATCTCAATGGCAAGCTGTTCGTTCAGTATCTTTCCCAGCTCAAGCAGACGCGGATCAAATCGAAGCTCGCCAAGCAGGCGCGAATCACCGCATGACCGGTCTCGCACGGCTCGCGAAGGTATCGCCGACAGCCCAAAAGGAAGTGCCTTGAAGATCATTTTCGCCGGAACGCCGGATTTCGCCGCGTCGGCGCTCCAAGCGCTGGCGGATGCGGGCCATGAGATTTCGCTGGTGTTGACCCAACCGGACCGTCCTTCGGGGCGCGGCATGAGCGTTCATCCATCCCCGGTTAAGCGCTTGGCGCTGCAACTCGGCCTGGAAGTCTTTCAGCCGAATACTTTGAAAGAACCTTCGGCACAGGCCCGAATCGGGGCGGAACATTCGGAGCTCATGGTTGTTGCCGCATACGGCCTGCTTCTGCCCCAGGCCGTGCTGGATTTGCCACTCCACGGCTGCCTCAACATCCATGCCTCGCTCCTCCCCCGATGGCGCGGCGCCGCGCCAATCCAGCGCGCTATCGAAGCGGGCGACGACCAGACCGGTGTTTGCATCATGCGGATGGAGGCCGGGCTCGATACCGGGCCGGTTCTTGCCCGGCAGGCAATTCCGATCGGGCCGGATGATACGGCCGGCAGCGTCCATGGCCGCTTGGCGGGGTTAGGTGCCCGGTTGATCGTCGACGTCTTGCCCAAGCTGCCGCTTGTGGCGGAGCCACAGAACGAAACCGGGGTGACTTACGCCAACAAGATCGCCAAGAACGAAGCGGTGGTGGATTGGCGACGCCCGGCTGCGGTGCTGGGCCGCATGATCCGTGCCTTCGACCCCTTTCCGGGGGCGCAGGCTACCTTGGCCGGCGCCGGAATAAAGGTATTCCGATCCAGTTTGACTGCCGGAAATGGTGCGCCGGGGGAAATCCTCGCGGTGAACAAAGGCGGCGTGACGGTCGCCTGCGGCGATGGTGCGCTGCGCTTGGCCGAGTTGCAAAAAGCCGGAGGTAAGCGCTTGGCGACCGCTCAATTCATTGCCGGACATCCGCTCGGCGTTGGGCAGTGCTTCGATCTTCCGCCTGCTTGATTTAACACTCGCAGCCCTGATTACAGGGGCGTAGCCATTCTGGCGAGAAACGAAAGATGTTCAACTGGCTGAAAACGGCCGCGCTTATGGCGCGATGGTGGCATTCTTCGGAGTCATTGGCGCCCGCCTTGGCTTGAAGGCGGCATGATCCTGGCGCCCCAGCGCTGTGCGGAACGACTTATCCTGATGGCGCCGGCGCAAGCGCATCCCGAAGCAGCGCAAATCATGATCCTCAGTCCGCTTCCCGGCGGTGGTCTGGCCGGTCTCTTTTCCACCCACCCGCCAACCGAAGAACGCATCGCCCGGCTGCGGGGCGACGGCTCTTAGCGGGCGCTCCGGATAAGGCCGCGCGCGACCGCTTGAGTTTCGGCGTGGCGTGGCTTGAAGGCGCCGATGATTTCTTCGAAAACGGCGCGGGCGATTCCGCTGTTGTCGGCACTGAAGTTGCAGACATACAAGTCGAGCGTCACTCCTCCAACCTCGGGCCAGGTATGAAGCGCCAAATGCGATTCCGCCAGCACGACGGTGCCGGTGACTCCCGCTTGTTCGCCGTTATCGGTGCAAAATTGGTGGAAGAACCGGCCGACCACGATCAGGCCATGCGTCGAGCACGATGCGACAGTGAAAGCTTCGAGGCCGTCGGCGTCGAGCAGGAACTCTGGCTCGCATTGGCAGCCGTGGAGGTCGGCGATGAGGTGAAGGCCGTTCATGCCGGCATTCTATTCCCGTCCTGTTTCACGTGGAACGACGCCGTAAATATTTTCCAAAAGTTGACCGAGACGAAATCCCGCAGCGATGAGCTGCCGCTCCGTCACCTCTTGCGCTTGCAGGGCGAACGCCGGCGTTACGACATTACCCGGAGGGTAGGCATAACTCGCCGCCAGGCGCCATGTTTCCGCGCGCCACGATGGGACGCTGCCTTGCTGTGGCGCCGGATGAAGGTGCATCAGGTGACGTGCAGCTTGCCCAAGATAGGGGCCACGCAGCCAAGGCGGGCCGGGGCGATCGTCCCACCATCGATGCAGATTCGTCGTGGGACGTCGGGTGTTGCCTGGATCCTCGATGACTTGACCATTGCCCCCTTCGTCATGGTTGCTTCCAACATGCAGGGGCTGATGGATGTCGCCGAGGAGATGGATCACCCAAGCCAGCGCTTCCGCTTGCTCCGCCGGATGGGCTTTACGCGCCCTGAGAAGTTCGATCAGTTTTGGCAGTCGCTGATCCAACTCGCCCTTTCCTTCACGAGGGCTTCGGTCGAGCGGAAGATCGATATAGTGCCATTCGCGGTGCCGGGCCATGGTTGTGAACCCCGGCAGCAAGGGCGTTGGAGTTTCCGCGCCCAAGTCGAAGAACCGGGCGTCGCCCCGAATGTCGTCTGCCCACGTCGAAGCCTCGGTGAATGCGGCCAATCCGGGATCGGATTCTTTCGCCGCTTTTAGCCAACGGTCGTGATCGGGGTGGCGGATGAGCGTGTCGGCGATCGCTTGACGTGCCGACGGAGAAAGCTGCTGCCAGGCGATGTAGGCGATCAAACGGTGACCCGCCGCGTTCCAGCTCCAGGCCGGCAGGGCAATAGTCATGAACACGAGGGCGATCGCGAGTCGCTGCACGGCAGCATTATGCCCCATGCGATAATCGTCACATGATTCCCTTGCCGCACGATTCGCTCGCTTTTTCATTCCTTCACGCCTCCCGCATTGTCGCCAAGGTCATGGGCGGCCAGAGCCTCGCCGACGGTTTGGTGTCGGCGGTTCCGCCTACGGCTCGGCCGGCGGTTCAGGATTACGTCTATGGGACCTTGCGTCATTTTGGGCGCGGCGATTTTTTCCTGGCGGAGCTATTGGAACGCCGGTTGGATGATGCGGAGGTCCACGCGCTCCTGCTGGTTGCGCTCTACCGCCTCGAACAGCGTCCGGAGAGCGCCCATACCATCGTCGACCAAGCGGTGGCTGCGTCGACGCAGCTGGCTGGCGGGCGGTGCAAACGACTGGTCAATGCGGTTTTGCGCAATTTTTCGCGTCGCCGGGACGCGCTGCTCGACCATGCCGATGCCGACGAAGTCGCCGTCCATTGCCATCCCCAATGGTGGTTGCAGCGTTTGCAATACGCTTTCCCTGACCGGTGGGCCCAGGTCGCCGCCAAGGGCAACATCCCGCCGCCAATGGCGGTGCGGGTCAACCGTCGCCTGATCGAGCGGGAGGAATGGCTGGAAAAGGCGAGAGCCGCGGGGTTCGAAGCGGCGGCGCGCGGCATGGACGGCGTCCTGCTGGGACACGGCCTTCCGGTGGAGCGGCTGCCGGGCTTTGCCAACGGCGAGGTGTCGGTGCAAGACCTCGGGGCTCAGCGCGCTGCGGAAATTCTGGCACCTGTTGCCGGTCAACGCGTGTTGGACGCCTGCGCAGCGCCGGGAGGGAAGACGGCGCACTTGCTGGAACGCGACGATCTCGACCTGTTGGCGCTTGACCTGAAACCGGCACGCTGCCGACGAATCCAGGAAAACCTCGACCGCCTCGGCCTCGAGGCGACGGTCAAAGTAGCGGATTGCCGTATGCCCTCTGCCTGGTGGGATGGAAAGCCATTCGACGCCGTGCTGGCCGATGTACCTTGTACCGCCAGCGGGGTGGTACGACGTCACCCGGATGCGAAATGGCTGCGACGGGAGGAAGACATCGCTTCCTTCGCCCGCACTCAATCGACGATACTTGACGCCCTGTGGCAGCTCGTTCGACCCGGAGGTAAACTACTCTACGCCACCTGCTCCGTCTTCCCTGAAGAAAACGGCGAGCAGATCGACCATTTCATCGCCCGGATGGGTAATGCCGCCCGTTGCGAGGAAGAACATTTATTGCCGGATTTGGAGCACGATGGCTTCTACTACTGTCTGGTCAAGAAGGTTGCCTGAAGGGATGCGCGCGCTGTTGTTGGGCGTATGGCTGCTGTTCGCGGGGTGGGCCGTCGCCGCCGAAATCGATATTTTGAACCCGCAGCTGAATGCGGTGGAAGACGGCTATGCGGTTTCCGCCGATTTCGGCCTCGATCTCAATGCGCGTCTGGAAGAAGCGGTGACCAAGGGCGTCGTCCTGCATTTCCTCGTTGAGTTCGAGTTAACGCGGCCGCGCTGGTATTGGCTGGACGACAAGTTGCTGAGCAGGCAGCTCAATATTCGCCTTTCCTACCATGCGCTGACGCGGCAGTATCGCGTTTCAACCGGCGGGCTGCATCAATCGTATGCGACCTTGAGCGAAGCGCTGAGAGTGCTTTCAAGGCTGCGCAACTGGCTGGTCATCGAACGGGGCGCGGAAAAGCCGGCGCTCAGGGCGGGGGAAACCTACCAGGCGGCGCTTCGCATCAAGCTCGATATCTCCCAGCTTCCCAAACCCTTCCAGATCGCGGCGGTGGGCAGCCGGGACTGGAACTACGCAGCGGAGTGGAAAACATGGCAGCTCGCTCTGCCGGTACTGGAAGCCCGATGAAACGCACGGTCGCGATCGGTGGCACTCTGGCAGCCGCCTTTGGGGCGATTGTCTGGTTCCTCCTGCTGGTGTCGACCGCCGCCGATACGACCATTTTCGCTCGCCACTATCCGCTGTTGATCGGCTTGAATGTTGCCATTGCGGCGACGCTGGTGTTGCTGGTGGGATGGCAGCTGCGGTCGCTCTGGCTCGAACACCGGGCGCAGGTCTTCGGCTCGCGCCTGAAGCTGCGTTTGATGCTGCTCTTCGGCCTCATGGCCATCGTGCCTGGCGCTCTGGTCTATGGCGTCTCGATGCAGTTCGTGACGCGCTCGATCGAGAGTTGGTTCGACGTGCGGGTGGAAAAGGCGCTCGAAGCGGGCCTGAATTTGGGCCGCACCGCGCTCGATTCGCTCCTCGCCGATCTTTCGGCCAAGGCACGCAATATGGCCCTGGAACTTTCCGATCTGCCGGAATCGGGCCGTCGCACGGCGCTGCTCCGGCTACGCGAACAAAGCGGTGCCCAGACCGCTTCGCTATTCACCGTCGGCGGACAGTTGCTCACCAATGACAGCGCCGACCTCTCCGAACTGATGCCCCGCCTGCCTTCGCCCGCCCAACTCAAGCAGGCGAGAAACTCACGTGCGCTCTCGTGGGTGGATAGCGATGGCAAGGAAATGGTGCTTCGGGTTCTGGTCCCGGTTGCGGGCTTAGGAATGTTCGAGGAGCCGCGCATCCTGCAACTGACGCGTCCGGTTCCGGCCGCGCTCGGACCGGACCTCGACACCGTGCAAGCGGTTAATCGCGACTATCAGGAATTGCAACTGGCGCGTAAAGGATTGACGCGCATTTACGCGCTGACGCTGACGCTGACGGTGCTGGTAGCGCTGTTCGGCGCGTTCGCGCTCGCGTTCGTGCTGGCGCGCCGGCTTTCGGCGCCGCTTTCGATCCTCGCCGAGGGCACGCAGGCGGTGGCGCAAGGCGATTTTTCGCCGCGCCAAGCCCTTGATAGCCGGGATGAGTTGGGCATTCTGACCCATTCGTTCAATCGTATGACTGCCCAACTGGAGGAAGCACGGCGTGAGACCGAGCGCCATCGGGCCGATGTCGAATCGGCGAGAGCGTACCTCGAATCGATCCTTGCGAATCTTTCGACCGGCGTCCTGGTGTTCGATCGCAATTTCATTCTGCGCACGGTCAATGAGGGCGCATTGACCATCCTCACGGATGATTTCGCGGGTTTGATCGGGGTGGCGGTGGACGAATGGCCGCGCCAATCGGCGCTCGGCCAGTTCATCGAAAAGCGCTTCGCCCAACTCGAGGAAGCGCAATGGCAAGGGCAACTGGAACTCGACCGGCCCAGCGGTATGCCGCAGGTGTTGTTGCTCCGCGGATCGCGTCTGCCCGAGTCGAGCGGCGGTGGGGACGTGGTCGTTTTCGACGATGTCACCAAGATCGTCGCCGCCCAGCGTAGCGCTGCATGGGGAGAGGTGGCGCGCCGCCTCGCCCATGAAATCAAGAACCCGCTGACGCCCATCCAACTCTCCGCCGAACGCCTGCAAATCAAGCTTGTCGATAAATTGGCCCCTGTCGATGCGGAGATGCTGAATCGAAGCACCCAGACGATCATCAACCAAGTGCGGGCAATGAAAAACATGGTCGACGATTTTCGCGATTACGCCCGGGTGCCGTTGCCCGCGCTTGCTCCGCTCGATCTCAACGCTCTCATCCGCGAGGTGCTTGGCCTTTATGAAATTTCCAAGGCGCACATCGAAACCCAGCTCGCGAACGACCTGCCGCCGCTCTTGGGCGATGCGACGCAACTGCGCCAGATCATCCACAATCTGTTGCGCAACGCCGAGGATGCGCTCGAAGGCCGCCTGGATGGCCACATAGGACTGATGACCGAGCTTCGGGGACGTTGCGCGCGGCTCGTCATTTCGGATAACGGGCCCGGCTTCCCGCCGGAACTCCTGGCGCGGGTATTCGAGCCATACGTCACGACCAAGGCGAAGGGGACCGGCCTGGGCCTGCCCATCGTCAAGAAAATCGTCGATGAACATCACGGCACCATTGAAATCAATAATGCGCCAGAGGGCGGAGCGAGCATAGACATTCGCCTGCCGCTGGCCAAGGAGGAGGAGAATCATGGCGATCATTCTGGTCGTTGATGACGAGGTCGGTATCCGAGAGTTGTTGTCGGAGATTTTGATCGACGAAGGTTACGACGTCCGCGTTGCCGAGGATGCCCTGGTGGCGCAGCGCGTACGTGAGGAATTGCGGCCGGATCTGGTGTTGCTCGATATCTGGATGCCCGGCATGGATGGGATCTCCCTGCTCAAGACTTGGCATGTGGGGGGGCACCTGACCATGCCCGTAGTCATGATGTCAGGTCACGGCACGATCGACACCGCCGTCGAGGCGACGCGCTTCGGCGCCTTTGACTTCCTCGAGAAGCCGATCGCGCTGCAAAAGCTGCTGACTACGGTTCAGAAGGCGCTCAAGCACGATGTTCCTTCACGCAATCCGCCATTGACCCTGGAAGCCTTCGGGCGCTCGACCTTCATCCGGGAATTCAGGCGTCGGCTCGAGCAGGCCGCGGCAAAGTCGTCGGTACTGCTATTGCGCGGCGTGACGGGCGGAATCGCGGAGATCTGCGCGCGCACGCTTTTGCCGCCGCATGCGCCATGGCGGGACTTATCGACGGTCACCAGTGCCATGACCCAGGAGTTCCTTCAAGGAGCGAGCGGCGGCATGCTCTTCGTGCCTGATTTGGCAGGGCTCGGCAAGCTGCAGCAAATGAATCTCGCCTTCGCCTTGGATCGCTTGGAGAAATTCAATCTGCGGCTGATGCTGGCAAGCAGCCGGCCGCTGAACACGTTAGTCGAAAATGGCTGGGATCCCAAGCTTTTGGCACGTCTTGGCGAAGTCTGGATCGGCATGCCGGCGCTTGGAAATCACGCTGATGAGGTACCCGAAATCGCAGGTCTGCTGCTCTCGCACTTCATCGGGCGAGGCGAAGTTCCAACCCGGCGTTTTTCGAGCGGTGCCCTGAATACGCTGCGAAATCTCCCGTGGAAGAATCATCACGATAATGGCTGGGGCGAGCTCTATCTTCTCGTGCGCAATGTGGCGCTCAATGCCTTGGAAGAGGAAATCGGTACCGAGGACGTGCAGCGAGTCCTGCCCGAAGAGTCCGAGGAGAGCGCCGAAACGGCGGCATTGGCGCCCTTGTTCGACCAGCCGTTGCGCGAAGCGCGGGACGCTTTCGAGAAGCTTTATTTCGAGCATCTGCTGCGCCTGGAGGGCGGGAACATGACTCGGGTGGCTGAGCGCTCCGGCCTCGAACGGACCCATCTTTATCGCAAGCTCAAGCAACTTGGCGTGGAGCTGGGGCGTCGTTCCGACGCGTGAGGCCGACGGCGGAAAATAGCGGATAATCCTGCTTCTTCAACCACTGGCGGAGCCTGACGTGACGCGACCCCGCAACGATACTTTCCTCCGCGCCCTGTTGCGGCAACCGACCGAATACACGCCGATCTGGCTGATGCGTCAGGCCGGCCGCTATCTGCCGGAGTATTGCCAGACGCGGAGGCGCGCAGGGGATTTCCTGTCGCTGTGCAAAACGCCATCGCTGGCCTGCGAAGTGACCTTGCAACCCCTGGCGCGCTACGAACTCGACGCCGCCATTCTTTTTTCGGACATCCTGACCATTCCTGATGCCATGGGATTGGGCCTCTATTTCGAGGAGGGTGAAGGACCAAGATTCGAACGCCCACTGCGCGAGGAATGGGCGATCCGCGACCTCAGCGCTCCGGATCCCTTCGATCACCTTGGCTACGTCATGGATGCGGTCTCCGAGATTCGCCGGGCGCTGAATAATTCCGTGCCACTGATCGGTTTCTCGGGCAGTCCCTATACGCTGGCGTGCTACATGGTCGAAGGCGGTGGATCGAAGGATTTCCGCCACATCAAGACCATGCTTTACGGTCGTCCGGAATTGCTGCATCGCATCCTTTCCGTCACCGCCGACGCTGTCACCGCTTATCTCAACGCGCAGATCGAAAGCGGCGCCCAGGCAGTGATGATCTTCGACACCTGGGGCGGATCGCTTTCCGCAGCCGCTTACCAGGAGTTTTCCTTGGAATACATGCAGAGGATTGTCGCCGGTTTGATCCGCGAGAAGGACGGTCAACGTGTGCCAGTGATCGTATTCACCAAGGGCGGCGGTCTTTGGCTTGAAGCGATTGCCGCCATTGGCTGTGACGCGGTCGGCCTCGATTGGAGTACCGACATCAGCGATGCGCGTCGCCGTATTGGCGACAAGGTCGCGCTGCAGGGTAATCTCGATCCCAACGTGCTTTTTGCTTCGCCGCAAACCATCGTTGCGGAAGCGAAGCGCGTATTGGACTCCTTCGGCCCGGGGGCCACCGGACATGTTTTCAACCTGGGACACGGCATCTCGCAATTCACGCCGCCGGAAAACGTGAATGCGCTCGTCGAGACCGTGCATCAGCACAGTCGATTATCCCGAAGGTAATAGGGCGGTCCGGTGTTTTAGCATTAACTTATGCACAGAATTCCAGCGGACCTTTCCTCGTGCCGGGGAGCGTTAATTTCTCACCTCGGGTTTAAAGCAACTCATTGAGTTCATAGATTAAAGTTTGGAATCGCGGGCGGGGCGGCAATAAAATGGGGATCCTCCCATTTTTGGTTTGCGCTATCCGATCAAAAAAATCCACAAGCTTATCCACAGCCTTTTTGTAGGTAATTCAAGAATGGAAAGCGAGGGCCTCCCAATCGGCGACTTGAGCGATGACAATCGCCGCGCGATATCCAATGAGCCGCCGAAAGCCGTCCTTAAGGTTGCCCTGGCGCTCCCCTTGCACCGGCTTTTTGATTACCGGTGGCAGGAGTCGCTAGAGGTGGTCCGTGGCATGCTGGTACGGGTGCCCTTCGGCAACGGGGAACGGGTCGGCGTGGTGGTGGAAGTGGTGACGGCAGGGGAATTGCCCGCGTCGCAGCTGAAAGCGGCTTTTGGGTTGGTTGAGGATCAGCAGCCGTTACCCGAGGAGTTTCTCAACCTCTGCCAATTTGCTAGCCAGTATTATCAAGCGCCATTGGGCGAGGTCATGCTCAAGGCACTGCCTGCCGGGCTGAAACGCCCGGTGGCGGTCAAGCGGCGACAAGCACGCGGCGTACGTCCAATGATCGCCGAGACCGCGCCGGGGTTGAATGCGGAGCAAGCGGCAACGCTTACGGCCATGCGCAAGCTTTCGGGGTTTTCGGTAAGCCTGTTGCACGGCGTGACTGGCAGCGGGAAAACTGAAATTTATTTGCGTCTCATCGAAGAAGTTGCCGATCAAGGCAAACAAACCCTGCTTCTGGTTCCTGAAATCAATTTAACCCCCCAACTCGAGGCGCGAGTGCGCAGCCGTTTTCCGGCCACGACGGTCGTTACCTTGCACAGCGAGCTGGCGGAGGCAGCTCGGGAGAGGAATTGGCGCCTGGCCTTCAGTGGTGAGGCTGGAATCGTTCTCGGCACACGTCTCGCGGTATTTACGCCCATGCCCCGCCTAGGGTTGATCGTTGTCGATGAGGAGCACGATTCCTCGTTCAAGCAGCAGGATGGCGTGCGCTATTCCGCGCGCGATCTCGCCGTCGTCCGCGCCCAACAACAGGGCGTCCCCATCATTCTCGGTTCTGCCACGCCTTCGCTTGAGTCCTGGGCGAACGCATGCGGCGGCAGATATCGCCTGCTGAGTCTGAAGGGTAGGGCCCACCCCGAAGCGAAACTTCCCGCCGTGCGGATCTTGGATACCCGGCGAATGGTCTTGCAAGAGGGAGTCGCCGAGCCGTTGGTCGCGGCGGTTGAAGA
This sequence comes from Rhodocyclaceae bacterium, assembly GCA_027492775.1. Classification (GTDB taxonomy): domain Bacteria; phylum Pseudomonadota; class Gammaproteobacteria; order Burkholderiales; family Rhodocyclaceae; genus UBA1934. The sequence continues at coordinate 11,084 of JAPUEC010000036.1, read as the reverse complement.
ACGCCTCGGCCGAGGCGAGCAAAGCCTGATATTTCTGAATCGGCGCGGCTATGCGCCGGTGCTGGCTTGCCAGGCATGCGGCTGGATATCCCATTGCCGCCGCTGCGCGGCGAATCTTGTCCTCCATCTCGTCGATCGCCGCTTGCGTTGCCACCATTGCGGTTTCGAGGAACGGGTCCCCGGTGCCTGTCCGACTTGCGGTAATCAGGATGTCCACCCATTTGGCCGCGGTACGCAGCGCCTCGAGGCCTGGCTTCAGGAGCGTTTTTCGGGTGCCCGCGTCCTGCGGGTGGATCGCGACTCGGCTAAGAGCCGCAAGCAATGGGAAATGATGCTGCAACGCATTCATGGCGGTGAGGCCGATATCCTTGTCGGCACTCAAATGTTGGCAAAAGGCCACGATTTTCCCAAGCTGACGCTCGTTGGCGCCCTGGGGGCGGACTCGGCACTTTTTGCAGCCGATTGGCGCTCGCCGGAGCGTTTGTTCGCCCAGCTGATGCAAGTTTCCGGCCGTGCCGGGCGCGCCGAGCGTGCCGGTGAAGTCCTGATTCAGACCCAATATCCCGATCATCCGCTTTACCATGCCCTTGTGGACCATGATTACCCTAGTTTCGCGGCGTCGCTGTTACGTGAGCGCGAACAGGCCGGATTTCCGCCCTATACCCACCAGGCGGTGCTGCGGGCCGAAGCGCGCGACATGAAACCGGCGCTCGAGTTCCTCGCGACTGCTGTTTCACTTCCGAGCATCATCGGCTCCGTTGGCATCACTGCCTACGATCCAGTCCCGATGCGCCTTTCGCGGCGTGCCAACCTCGAGCGCGCCCAATTGCTCGTAGAGTCGCCGTCGCGGGCAACCCTTCAGCGCTTCCTGCCTTCATGGCGGGAGGAAATCGACACCATACGTGCGCCAAGCAGTTTGCGATGGCACCTCGAAGTCGACCCAGTGGAATTCTAGAAATCTGCGGGCATACGTCTTGCGTTGGGAATGATCCCAATACACTGCAAGGGGTTGTCATGAGAATTGCCGAGTCGAATGTTCAGCTTAAAAGCGAGCGAGAAGCGTCCAGCGGCGTTGAAATCAAGCGCCATTTCACCCAAACCTTCGGCAAGGTGCTCGAATCGCAAGCGGCTGCTCAGGATTCGCAGGAGCGCTTGGTGAAGATGCTGGAAAGTCTGGTTGAGGCCATATTGGCCGCCCTTGAGGGCAAGAACTGCCGCTCCGGACTACGTTGTTGCCGCACGTCGGACATCCGCGCCGCCGATTTTGAAATGCAGCGTGGCCGGGAGATCGAATGGCGAGGTGAACTGACGACGACCCGCTTCGAGACCGAGCACACTAGCGTTGAAGGCCAGGGGACGGTTAGAACGAAGGACGGCCGATCCATCGAGTTCAATCTTTGCATGGACATGGAGCGCAGGTATCGCGCCGATGAGCGCGACGTTCATGGCGGAAAGATCACCCTCAGAGATCCTCTCGTGATCAACTTCGATGACGTCGGCGCCGCCTTGTCGGCGGAAAAAGTCGCTTTCGATCTCGATGCCGACGGTCAGGACGAGCGGATCCCCGGGCTGGTCTCCGGCAGCGGTTATCTGGTCTTTGACCGCAATCACAACGGTCGGGCAGACGACGGCAGCGAACTCTTCGGCACCTCGTCGGGAAATGGATTCGCTGACATGACAGCGCTCGATTCGGATGGTAACGGGTGGATCGATGAAAGCGACGCCGGCTTCAAGGACTTATTTATATGGCGGGGAGGGCAGGAAAGCGGCAGCATGCAGAATCTTCTCAGCGCCGGCGTCGGCGCTTTATGGACGGGCTCCGTCACCAGCCCGTTCGCTTTGAAAGATAGCGCGAACATGCTGCTGGGCGAGATACGGGGCACCGGGGTCTGGCTCAATGAGAACACCGGCCAGCCCGGCGCCATACAGCAAGTCGATCTCGCCGCGGAGAAGTGAACGTTTCACGTGAAACGTTCAGGTTGATTCGTAGATTCGCTGGATCGCCTGTTCGTAGAGATCATGAGATTGGCGGTGCTTGGAAACCGACACCTCGAGATTCTTGAGGATGCCATCGGTAAGGTCATACACCATTCCATGCACCGTCAACGGCTGCTCGCGTTCCCATGCGTCGCGGACGATCGTGGTGTGGCAGATGCTGAAGACCTGCTCGACCACGTTGATCTCGCACATTTTGCGTATGCGATCCTCGTTGTCCTCCAGGTGTCCAAACAGCTTCATATGCTTTTGACGCAAGTCCTGCACATGCCGGAGCCAGTTATCGACCAGTCCGTGGCGTTGCTTCTCCATCGCCGCCCTGACGCCACCACAACCATAATGGCCGACGATCAGGATATGACGCACCTTTAGGACGTCAACCGCGTACTGCACGACTGAAAGGCAATTGAGGTCGCTATGCACCACCAAGTTGGCGATGTTGCGATGGACAAACACCTCGCCCGGTAGCAGGCCAGTAATCTGGTTCGCCGGGACACGGGAGTCGGAACATCCGATCCAAAGGTATTCCGGGTGCTGAAGTTCGCTGAGGCGCTTGAAGAATCCGGGCGATTCCGCCTCGACGGCGGCCGCCCAGCGGCGATTCTGCTCAAAGAGCGATCCTATTTCTGATGACATGGGCTAGTTTTCTAATCTCTCAAACCCGAACGGCGACGCCTTTGACATTGCCGTGGGTAGTGGTGAAGGTCCGCAATACACTGCCACCCGTTTCTAGAACAAGGCAGAACAGGTCGCGTTCCGTGTAAAGGCAAACCGGACCATGGACGCTATATTTGTCAGCAATTTCCGGCGAGAGTTCGCAAAAGCGTTCTCCGACCAGCGCATCGGTTGCCTGGTAACGGTAGCCGAGTTCCGAATGCAGGCCGAGCATGGACAAATACAGTCGGCCGCCGATTTTAAGCCGTCGAATCAACTGTCTGACAATGCCTTTTGCCCGAGCGTAGGGGATTTCGCATAGCCCTTGGCGGCAAATGATGACGTCAAAGGGTTCATGCGCAAGCTTTCCTTCCGGCATATCCAGCGTAATCGGCGCGAAGTGCACTCGATTGCATGGAGCATCCAGAAAACGACGCTGCGTTGTCTCGTCGTCCCACTCGCCAATGTCGCTCGCGTCGACGCGCACGCCCTTGCGGGCCAACTCCAAGGTGAGATGACATCGACCGGGGAGAACCAATGCGGTGGTTTCGGTATCAAAACAACGGCGTTTGATCGCCTCTTCGAGCGCCATGCGTTCGAGTTCGTCAACCGCGCCTTCCAGAAAATTGGAGTTAAGGTTATTGTCCATGCTGTTCCCCCTAATTCCATTTTGCCTGACGGGTCTTAAGATGACAATCCAACGGACGGAGAGCCAATGCTGGTAAGGTTTTTATCGAGTGAGACGGGCGAAGTCATGATGTTTTCCGACACCGCACGTATTCTGCTTTGCGCCATCGGGAAGCAGTGCACCGCCAAGGGAACCTTCACACGCGCTGAAATGCTGCCTGCCGCCAACGCTTTGCGCCAGGCTTTCGATAGCGACGAAGCGGCTGCTTCAGACGAGACCGAAGCCAATGAAGAGCGCCCGATAGGGATGAACCGTCGCGCCTGGCCCTTGATCGACATGCTGGAGCGAACGGCGAAGGGCGACACCGACGCGAACATCGTCTGGCGCGCCGCAGCAGATTTCTAAGCGATCAGCTTATCGCCAGGTCGCCGACGAAGACCGGTTCGGGCCGCAGAACAATCCCGAATTTACGTTCGACATCGCTCTGCACGCGCGATACTAGTTCCAGTACGTCTCTACCGCTGGCGCCGCCATGATTGACCAGTACCAGCGCCTGCTTTTCGTACATTCCCACTGGCCCCAAGGCGCGGCCCTTCCACCCGGCTTGCTCGATCAGCCATCCTGCCGCGAGCTTCATAGAGCCATCCTTTTGCGGATAGCAGGGCAGGGCTGGAAAGCTTTGACGGAGCTTAGCGGCGACTTCGGCGGCAACAATCGGGTTTTCAAAAAAACTTCCAGCATTCGGCAAGCGGTCAGGATCTGGCAACTTTCTCCGACGCACAGCAACGACCGCTGCGGCAACCCTTTCCGGCGTTAGTGCGTGGCGGTCTTCGCCATCCAATTCCCCGGCGATGTCCGCATAACGCAAGTTGGGCTCCCACGCCTTTGGCAGCCGGAAAGTGACGGACGTAATCAGCATGCGCCCCTCGGTGTTCCAACCGCGTTGTTTGAAGACGCTGTCCCGATAGCCGAAATGGCAATCGGTGGGGGTAAAGCTCGCTTCCTGACCAAGCGCGAGGTCGAACGCCGTCACCCGGTGAATCAATTCACCCACTTCCAGGCCATAAGCGCCGATGTTCTGGACCGGTGCCGCACCGACCGTCCCTGGAATCAACGCCAGGTTCTCTAGTCCCGGACAGCCTGCAGACAGCGTCCACATCACGAAGTCATGCCAGTTTTCTCCACTGGCCGCCTCAACGTACCAAGCGAGGCTGTCCTCGCCGACAATCCGGCGCCCGGAAAGCGCGACGTGCAGCACGAGGCCGTCGAAATCGCCCGTCAGCACCACGTTGCTGCCGCCGCCGAGAATGAAGCGCCGCCCGTGCGCCGGGATTTGTCCCAGCATCGGCAAGGTCTCTATCCGCCAATACTGAGCCGCGCAGGCGCTCAAGCGCAGTGTGTTCAAGGCGGTGAGGGAGAACCGGGGGAGCGGAGCCGTCATCGAAGGCGCCCTCTATCCCGGGAACGGAAGGACGTTCACGACAAAATGGGCGAAAGCCAGCGCTCGGCGAGCTTGACGTCCATTCCCTTCCGGGCCGCCCAATCTTCCAATTGATCGTGCCCGATGCGTGGAATCGCGAAATACTGCGACGCCGGATGCCCGATATAAAAGCCGGCGACCGACGCTGCCGGCGACATGGCAAAGGATTCGGTCAGTTCCATGCCCGCATTGGCGGGCGCGTCGAGCAGCGCGAAAAGATCGGCCTTGGCGGTGTGATCGGGACAGGCGGCATAACCTGGAGCGGGTCGGATGCCCAGATATTTCTCATTGATCAGGGCGTCGTTGTCGAGCGTTTCGTCCGCGGCGTATCCCCAATACTCGCGCCGAACGCGCTCATGCAGCCATTCTGCCGCAGCTTCGGCGAGCCGGTCGGCGAGCGCCTTGAGCATGATTGAGGAGTAATCGTCCATCCCGGCTTGAAACTCAGCCAGCTTGCGTTCGATGCCAAGGCCGGCCGTCACCGCGAAAGCGCCCGCGTAATCACGTTCGCCAACGAAATCGGCCAAGGCAAAATTGAAGCGGCCTTCCGGCTGCTTGTGTTGCTGCCGCAACCCGCGCCAATAGCCCAACTCCGTTTGCCTGGATTCGTCCGCATAAAACGTCACGTCCTCGTTCTCACCCTTGGCCGGCCAGAGCCCGAAAACGGCGCGTGCCTCGATCCACTTCTCGGCAACGATTTGATCGAGAAGCGCTCGGGCGTCGCTGTAGAGTTGGCGTGCGGTTTCGCCCAATTTTTCGTTTTCGAGGATTGCCGGGAAGCGGCCTGCGAGATCCCAGGTCTGAAAAAAGGGCGTCCAATCGATGTAAGGCACCAGGTCACCCAGGTCCAACCGAAGGGAATGCACCCCAAGCCGCCTGGGCGCGACCGGAGTGTATTCCTTGTTCCACGTGAAACGATTGGCACGCGCATCGGCCAGGGAAACAAGCGTTGCCCCCTTGCGACCGGCGTGCTCGGTGCGCAATGCAGCATATTGCGCCGCGACTTCCTCACGGAACGCCGTGTTGCGATCGATTGATAGCAACTGCGTCGCAACGCCCACCGCACGCGACGCATCCTGCACGTAAATCACCGGCCCTTCATAATGCGGCGCGATTTTGATGGCCGTATGCGCGCGGCTGGTGGTGGCGCCGCCGATGAGCAGCGGCTGGGTCATGCCATGACGTTGCATTTCTGCTGCCACATGGCCCATTTCTTCCAACGAGGGGGTAATCAGCCCGGAGAGACCGACAATATCCACCGCATGTTCGCGCGCGGCGGTCAGAATTTTTTCACTCGACACCATAACCCCGAGGTCGATGACGTCGTAGCCATTGCAGCCGAGCACGACCCCGACAATATTCTTGCCAATGTCATGAACGTCGCCCTTGACCGTGGCCATCAATATCTTGCCCTTGCTGCCGGTGCCGGAACGCGCCTTTTCCGCCTCGATGAAGGGGATGAGATGCGCGACCGCCTGTTTCATCACCCGCGCGGATTTGACGACTTGCGGCAAAAACATCTTGCCGGCGCCAAAAAGATCGCCGACAACGTTCATGCCGTTCATCAACGGCCCTTCGATCACCGCGAGCGGCGGCTTGCCGGCGGCTTCCAGTTGCGCCCGCACCTCCTCCGTATCGGCGACGACAAAGTCGGTAATGCCCTTGATCAGCGCGTGCTCCAGGCGCTTTTCCACCGACAACTCACGCCACGAAAGATCAGGGCCGGTATCCCTGGCCTTGCCTTCCTTGACCGTCTGGGCGAATTCCACGAGCACCTCACCGGCGCTCGCCTTGCGGTTCAACACCACGTCTTCGACCTTTTCCCGGAGCTCAGGCGCAATATCGTCATACACGCCGAGCTGGCCGGCATTGACGATGCCCATGGTCATTCCCGCCTTGATGGCGTGATAAAGGAAGACGGTGTGGATCGCCTCGCGCACCGGGTCGTTGCCCCGGAAACTGAAGCTGACGTTGGAAACCCCCCCCGAAATCCCAGCATGCGGCAGGTTCTTCCGGATCCAGCTCACGGCCTGGATGAAGTCCACGGCGTAATTGTCGTGCTCGGGAATCCCGGTGGCGATGGCAAAGATGTTGGGATCGAAAATGATGTCTTCCGCCGGGAAGCCGGTGCTCAACAGTAGTTCATAAGCGCGCCGGCAGATCTGCGTCTTGCGCTCGAAAGTATCCGCCTGGCCTTGTTCGTCGAAGGCCATGACGATTACGGCGGCGCCGTAATGACGGGCGAGGTTCGCTTGGCGAATGAATTCGGCCTCGCCTTCCTTCATCGAAATGGAGTTGACGATGCCTTTGCCCTGGATGCACTTCAGGCCGGCCTCGATCACGCTCCACTTGGAGGAATCGATCATGATCGGAACGCGGGAAATATCCGGTTCGGAGGCGATGAGTCGCAGGAATTTCTCCATGGCCGCCAGCGAATCCAGCATCGCCTCGTCCATGTTGATATCGATGACCTGGGCGCCGTTCTCCACCTGTTGCCGCGCGACGGCAAGGGCGTCGTCGAACCGGCCTTCAAGGATCATGCGGGAAAACGCCTTGGAGCCGGTGACGTTGGTGCGCTCGCCGACATTGACGAAAAGCGAGTCCTGGCCGATGTTGAATGGTTCCAGCCCCGCGAGGCGCAGCTTGGTTTCCATGACCGGAACCGGACGTGCCGGAACGCAGGAGAGCGTTTCGGCAATGGCACGAATGTGATCGGGCGAAGTGCCGCAACACCCGCCGGCGATGTTGATGATGCCCTGGTCGCCCCAGGACCGGATTTCCTCGGCCAACTGTTCGGGCGATTCGTCGTAGCCGCCGAAAGCATTGGGAAGGCCCGCGTTGGGATGGGCAGAGACGAAGCAGTCGCAGAGCCGCGACAGCTCCTCGACGTACTGGCGCAGCTCCTTCGCCCCCAGCGCGCAATTGAGACCGAAAGAAAGCGGTCGAACGTGGCGCAGCGAGTTCCAGAAGGCTTCCGCCGTCTGCCCCGAAAGCGTGCGGCCCGAGGCGTCGGTAATGGTGCCGGAAATCATCACCGGCCAGCGCCGGCCGGCTTGGGCGAAGTAGGCTTCGAGCGCGAAAAGCGCGGCCTTGGCGTTGAGCGTGTCAAACACCGTTTCGACCAGGAGCAGATCGGCGCCGCCTTCAACGAGCCCCCCGATCGCGTCGAGGTAATTGGTGACCAGCTCGTCGAAGGTAACATTGCGAAAGCCCGGATCATTAACATCCGGTGAAATCGAGGCGGTGCGCGACGTTGGCCCGAGCACGCCGGCGACGAAACGCGGCTTGGCGGGGTTTTTGCCGGTGAATTCGTCGCACAGCTCGCGAGCCAGCCGCGCGCCCTCCCGGTTCAATTCCCGGACGAGCGGCTCCAGCTTGTAATCGGACTGCGAAACCGCGGTCGAATTGAAGGTGCAGGTCTCGAGAATGTCGGCGCCGGCCTCCAGGTACTCGCGGTGTATGCCGCGGATGATCTCGGGCTGCGTCAATACCAAGAGATCGTTGTTTCCCTTGAGGTCGTGCGCATGGTCCTTGAAGCGCTCGCCCCGATAATCGGCTTCGCTCAATCCGTGGCGCTGGATCATCGTGCCCATCGCGCCATCCAGGATCAGGATGCGATGTTGGAGAAGATCAGTGATTTCGGAGGTGCGGTTGGGTTGCATGAAAGCCTGCTGGTAGGAAAACCTCTGATTATCTCTCGAAAAATTATTGCTGCAACGCAATAAGCCAAAAAAATCAGTGTATTGCCAAGGTTATAGGTCAAATGGCCGCACGCCGACTGAGGTGTGCCTGGAGTATCGCCGCCGCACCGCCGCAGAAGAGCAGCACCGCCATTCCCGAGGCCAGGAACAGCGGCGAGGCCCAGAGCAGAGGCGCTACGAGCCCGGCCGCGAAAGCATTGATGCCCGATTGCATGAAGGTTTGGCAGGAGGCTGCAAGACCGCGCTGCGCAGGAAAGAGATCGAGCGCAAGCAGCGTCAGACTCGGCATCGCCAACGCCATGCCGGAGGTGTAAACGAAGATGGGGAAGACGCTCAAGGGCAACCCCGGGGGAAAGAGCGCGGCGAGCGCCAGGTTCAGCGCCGCCGCGGCGCCCATGACGATGTAGCCGCGGAAAACCGTTTGCCGCGCGCTGATTTTTCCCGCCAGACGGCCGGAAAACCACGAGCCGAGCATAAGGCCGGCCATCGCAGGACCAAACAGCCAGAGAAACTCGCGTTCCGACACTCCCAAGTGGCGCCTGAGAAAGACCGGCGCAGACATGCTGTAGATGAAAAAGCCGGCGAAGTTGAGCGAC
>JAPUEC010000036.1:0-2020 GCA_027492775.1 Rhodocyclaceae bacterium | reverse complement strand
CGCGGCGGCAAGAAAGATCGGATTGGTCATGACCGCCCGATAGGAGCGCCAGAGGTAAACCGGTTGAAGCGACTGGCGCCGTTCGACGGGGAGCGTTTCCGGAAGATAACGCCAACTGATCAAGAGCAGCGCCACGGTAAGAACGGCCATGAAGGCGAATACCGAGCGCCAGCCGAACCAAGTATGCAGCCAGCCTCCAATGACCGGGGCGATCGCGGGGGCGATGGCGAAAGTCATCGCCACGTGAGACATGAGTCGCTGCGCTTCAGGCCCGTCGAATAGGTCGCGAACGATGGCACGGCCGACGACGATGCCGGCACCGGCGGTAATGCCCTGAGCCGCGCGCAATATCCAAAGATGCTCGATCCGCGTTGCCATTGCGCATCCCAGCGAGGCGAGACCGAACAATGCCAGCGACCAAAGGATGACGCGCCGCCGCCCGAGCGCATCAGAAATCGCGCCGTGCCATAAGGCCATGAAAGAGAACGGCAGGAGGTAAGCCGTCAGCGTTTGCTGGACCTCAACCGGTGTCGCGTTCAGCGATTGGGCGATCTCTGGAAAGCTCGGGAGATAAGTATCGATCGAGAATGGCCCGAGCGCCGAAAGGGAAGCCAGCAGCAGCGCGATGGCGCGCGTGGAAACGTTCGCCCTCTTCATTGTGTCGTTGCTAGGCGGCGATATTGCACGGCTTCGGCGACGTGCGGCGTTTCGATGGCGTCGCTTCCAGCGAGGTCGGCAATGCTGCGGGCGACGCGCAAAACGCGGTGCATCGCCCGGCCGGAAAAACCGAAGCGGCTGGCGACCTGGTTGAGCAGCGTCCGCCCGGAAGCATCAGGCTGGCAATGTTCATCGACTTCCGCCGGTGTCAGCAGGGCGTTGACCTTACCCTGCCGGGCTTGCTGGCGGGCAAGCGCCGCCGTCGTTCGCACCCGCACCGTTGCCGACGTTTCGCCGTCGGGCGATTGCTGCAGTGTTTCCGGTGGCACGAGCGGAACCTCCACCAGCAGGTCGACCCGGTCGATGAAAGGGCCAGAGAGCTTGCCGCGATAGCGCGCTACCTGATCTGGCGTGCAGCGGCAACGCCCCGAAGCGTCGCCCCGGAACCCGCATGGACAGGGGTTCATGGCCGCTACCAGCTGGAAGCGGGCGGGGAAAATGGCGTGGCGGGCAGCCCGGGAGATATTGATGCTTCCGGTTTCCAGCGGCTCACGCAGCGCCTCCAGCACCTTGCGATCGAATTCCGGCAACTCATCGAGGAACAAGACGCCGTGATGGGCCAAGGATATTTCCCCAGGACGCGGCGGATTTCCGCCACCCACCAGCGCCACGGCCGAAGCCGTATGGTGGGGCGAGCGAAATGGGCGGATGCCGAAAGCCTCGGGCAGGAACTTGCCGGCCAGCGACAGCATTGCGGCCGAATCGCGGGCGGCGGTGCGTTCCAGCGCCGGCATGATGCCCGGCAACCGGCTGGCGAGCATGGACTTTCCCGTGCCGGGCGGGCCCATCATGAGCAGCGAATGTTCACCAGCGGCGGCGATCTCAAGAGCGCGCTTGGCTTGCGTCTGTCCGCGTACTTCGGCGAGATCGGCGTAGCTTTGCGTTACGGCAGGATCCTGTTCTACTGTCTCCGGTAAATGCGTGCGTCCATGAAGGTGAGCGCATACTTCGAGCAGTGATTCCGCACCCAGGATGGTGATATTTCCGGCCAAGGCGGCTTCACGCGCACTGGCGAGCGGGAGAACGAAAGCGCGACCGACGTCGGCGCACGACAGCGCCATGGCGAGCGTTCCGCGCACCGCGCGCAATCCGCCGGAAAGCGAAAGTTCGCCGACAAACTCAAGCCCCTCAACCGAGGAAAGCGGTATCTGCCCGCTGGCAGCCAGGATGCCCAAGGCGATCGGCAGGTCGAACCGGCCGGATTCCTTGGGCAGGTCGGCCGGGGCGAGGTTCGCGGTAATTCGCTTTTGCGGGAATTCGAAACCCGAGCTCAAGAGGGCGGCGCGCACGCGGTCGCGCGCTT
>JAPUEC010000035.1 GCA_027492775.1 Rhodocyclaceae bacterium | reverse complement strand
CGCGAAGGCGGCCGTACCGTCGGCGCCGGCGTCGTGGCCAAGATTATCGAGTAATTGCTTTTCCGCTTGATTGATAAAGCGCTCCGGATCCCCCGGGGCGCTTTAGCGTCTCTGCTGCAGGGGTATAGCTCAATTGGCAGAGCGTCGGTCTCCAAAACCGAAGGTTGGGGGTTCGATTCCCTCTGCCCCTGCCACTTTTAGAAGAATTCAAAGACATGGTCGACAAGATCAAGTTCATACTGGCGCTGCTGCTGTTGGCCGCCGGTGTGGCAGGTTTCTACTTCCTCGCCGATCAGGCGATGATTGTGCGCGTGCTTGCCGTCCTGGCGGGCGTCATCCTGGCTGGAGCGGTGGCGGCGAAAACCGAACAGGGTTTGCGCTTCTTCATCTTCGCCCAGGAAGCGGTGCAGGAAGCTAAGAAGGTCGTTTGGCCAAGTCGCAAGGAAACCATGCAGACGACCGGCGCAGTATTCGCCTTCGTCGTCGTCATGGCCATCTTCCTGTACCTGGCTGACAAGAGTCTGGAATGGGTGTTCTACGATCTCATCCTGGGCTGGAAAAAATCATGAGCAAGCGCTGGTACGTTGTCCACGCCTATTCCGGCTTCGAGAAAAGCGTGATGCGCGCCTTGCTGGAGCGCATCAACCGTCAAAGCATGCAGGACGCCTTCGGGCGCATTCTGGTCCCGGTCGAGGAAGTGGTCGAAATGAAGAGCGGCCAAAAATCGATTACGGAACGCAAGTTCTTCCCCGGCTACGTGCTGGTGGAAATGGAAATGAACGACGATTCCTGGCACCTGGTGAAGAACACCCCCAAGGTGACCGGATTTGTCGGTGGCACGGCCACCAAGCCGACCCCGATTTCCGAAAAGGAAGTCGAGAAGATCATGCAGCAGATGAAGGAAGGCGTCGAAAAGCCGCGTCCCAAGGTGCTGTTCGAAGCCGGCGAAGTCGTGCGCGTCAAGGAAGGCCCCTTCACCGACTTTCATGGTTCGGTCGAAGACGTCAATTACGAAAAGAGCCGCCTGCGCGTCTCGGTCACCATCTTCGGTCGGGCAACCCCGGTCGAACTGGAATTCTCGCAGGTGGAAAAGGCCTGATCCAGGCTGGTTGGATTGCAGTACGGGCATGCCGACGGCCCGCTGAACGTCGGCAAGAGGAGCGCAAGTAAGCCGGAGCCTTCGGGCCTTTGAAGAAAGCGCGTTACCACTCATTCAAGGAGAAACACTATGGCCAAGAAAATCGTTGGCTACGTCAAGCTGCAAGTGCCGGCTGGAAAGGCGAATCCGTCGCCCCCGATCGGCCCCGCGCTGGGTCAGCGCGGTCTCAACATCATGGAATTCTGCAAGGCCTTCAATGCCCAGACGCAAGGGCTGGAGCCGGGTCTGCCGATCCCCGTGGTGATCACCGCCTACGCGGACAAGTCCTTCACTTTCGTGATGAAGACGCCGCCGGCCACCATCCTGATCAAGAAGGCCGCCGGAATTCAGAAGGGTTCCGCCAAGCCGCATACCGACAAGGTTGGCAAGATCACCCGCGCTCAGGCTGAGGAAATCGCCAAGGGCAAGTCGCCGGATCTCACCGCTTCCGATCTGGAAGCCGCGGTGCGCACCATCGCCGGTTCCGCCCGCTCCATGGGCATTACGGTGGAGGGTCTCTAATCATGGCAAAGCTCACCAAGCGTCAAAAGGCCGCCGAGGCCAAGGTCGTCGCCCAGAAGCCCTACCCGCTCCAGGAAGCCCTGGCGCTGGCCAAGGAAACCGCTACCGCCAAGTTCGATGAATCCATCGACGTGGCGATCAACCTCGGCGTCGATGCCCGCAAGTCCGACCAGGTCGTTCGCGGCTCGGTCGTGTTGCCCGCCGGTACCGGCAAGAGCGTCCGCGTCGCCGTCTTCGCCCAGGGCGAAAAGGCCGAAGCTGCCAAGACCGCCGGCGCTGACGTCGTCGGTTTCGACGACCTCGCTGCCGAGGTCAAGGCCGGTAACCTGAACTTCGACGTGGTCATCGCCACGCCGGACGCCATGAAGATCGTCGGCCAGCTCGGCCAGATCCTCGGTCCGCGCGGCTTGATGCCGAACCCGAAGGTCGGCACCGTCACCATGGACGTGGCTACCGCCGTCAAGAACGCCAAGGCTGGCCAAGTGCAATACCGTACCGACAAGGGCGGCATTGTCCACGCCACCATCGGTCGCGCCTCCTTCTCCGTCGAAAACCTCGAAACCAACCTCAAGGCTTTGATCGACGCATTGAACAAGGCCAAGCCCGCCAGCTCAAAGGGGCAGTACCTGAAGAAGATCGCCGTCGCCTCGACCATGGGTCCCGGCGTGCGCATCGACCAGGCCTCTTTGCTGGCGCAGTAATTTTTTGTGCCCCGCTTCGGCGGGGGAAGAACTTTGGGCCGTTGCCGGCGCAGTTTACCGGCAACGGATCGTCAAAGACCGCAGGTGCCTCGGTCCATACCGATGCTTAATGTGAAAGCGGCCTGCGTAGACGGTGGTCCCAGAACAGGATTTTGTTCGTCGCAAGGCGGACAGTGCTCCTGGTCAGGTCGCCGTAGGTGCGGCGGGAATTTCCCCGCCGCGTTTGGACTTGAAAGGAGAAGGACCCGTGGGTCTCAATCTAGACGACAAGAAGGCAGTCGTTGCTGAGGTGTCGGCGCAAGTGGCCAATGCCCAGACCATCGCGATCGCTGAGTATCACGGTATTGAGGTTTCCGACCTCACCGTGCTGCGCAAGAAGGCTCGCGAATCTGGCGTTTACCTGCGTGTGCTGAAAAACACCCTGGTGCGTCGCGCTGTGGCGGACACTCCGTTCGCCGGTCTCGCCGACCACATGGTCGGCCCGTTGATTTACAGCGTTTCCACCGATCCCGTTGCGGCGGCGAAGATTTTGAATGACTTCGCCAAAACCAACGACAAGCTGGTGCTGAAGGCCGGTTCCTATGCCGGCAAGGTGCTCGACAAAGCCGGGTTGCAGGCGCTTGCCTCGATCCCGAGCCGCGAAGAGCTGCTCTCCAAGTTGCTGGGCGTGATGAAGGCTCCGGTCGCAGGCTTCGCCTGTGCGCTGGGTGCGCTCGCCAAGCAGCGTGAAGAAGCTACCGCTTGAACCTCACCGCAACCGAACTGAATTAGGAGTTTTTACAAATGGCTATTAGCAAAGAAGACATCCTGGAAGCCGTTGGCAACATGACGGTGATGGACCTGAACGACCTGGTCAAGGCGTTCGAAGAGAAGTTTGGCG
>JAPUEC010000034.1 GCA_027492775.1 Rhodocyclaceae bacterium | reverse complement strand
TCTTCAGATCAATGACCGAGCCGTTGCGCACATAGGTGCGCCCACGCGGCAGACGATTCTCGAAGTCGCTGTAGGCTTCCAGGTTGTCGCACCAGGCCTTGCCCCAGAATGTTTTGGCGATAGCCCGTCCCCTAATGACCACCTGGCGAATGTCCTGCCCGGCCTTCTGCGCATTAGTGACCGCCTTTTCGGCCAGCGCCCGGCGCTTGGCGAACGTCACATAGGGTTTCCAGTATCCGTAACTCATGCCCTCATTCTCCGATGGAGTGGATGTCGAGTCTGACCAGATCGAGCAGTTCCGCGTCGCTTATCTCGGTCAGGTTGATTTCCGCGCCGCCTTCGAGCACATCCTTCGCCAGTTGTTGCTTAGAGCGGATCAGATCATCGATGCGCTCTTCGATGGTGCCACGGCAGACGAACTTGTGCGCCAACACATTGCGGTGCTGGCCGATACGCCAGGCGCGGTCGGTGGCCTGGTTCTCCACGGCGGGGTTCCACCAGCGATCAAAGTGGATCACATGCGAGGCGGCGGTCAGGTTCAGGCCGGTTCCGCCCGCTTTGAGCGAAAGGACGAAGAAAGGGCACTGTTCATCTTCTTGGAAGCGCTTGACGAGTTCGCGACGCTTGCCTACCGGCGTGCCGCCATGCAACACCAGGCCTTCGCGCCCGAAGATATTGCCCAGAAAAGCCGCCAGCGGCGCGGTGGTCTCCCTAAACTGGGTGAAGACCAGCATCTTTTCCTGCTTGGCGGCGATAGTATCCGCGATTTCGGCCAGTCGCCCGAACTTGCCGCTGTGTTCCGGTTCCCAGGCACCATCGCCGAGCCATTGGGACGGATGGTTGCAGATCTGCTTGAAGCGCATCAAGAAGGCCAGCACCAGCCCCTTGCGCTCAATGCCCACCGCCGTTTCCAGTCTGGCGGCCAATTCCTTGACCGCGTGCTGGTAAAGGGCGGTCTGGATGGGACTCAAAGCGCACCAAGCGGTCATTTCCGTCTTGTCCGGCAAATCGTCGATGATGCGCTTGTCGCTCTTCAGGCGGCGCAGGATGTAGGGATTGACCAGCGTGCGCAGCGGGCCGTAATGCGCCATGTTTTTTGTGAATCCGGCAAAGGCTTTCTGCGATCCCAACAGGCCCGGATGGGTGAAGTCGAAAATGGACCAGAGATCGGCGAGACGGTTTTCCACGGGCGTGCCGGTGAGCGCAATGCGCGCCTCAGCCTGGAGTTGTTTGACAGCCTTCGTCTGCTTTGCGGATGGATTCTTGAGCGCCTGCGCCTCGTCGGCCACCGCGAGGTGCCAGCGCATCGCGAGCAGACTTGGCAGGCGCATCAGCGTACCGTAGCTGGTGATGACCAGATCGGTGCCCGCCAACCGTTCGGCGTCCAGCGCGCGCAGTTCCTCCTGCGCCATCGCCGACGGGTGCGCGATGAGGCAGCGCAAGGTGGGGGTGAAGCGTTCGGCCTCCTGTTGCCAGTTGGCGAGCAGCGACGCCGGGGCCACCAACAGGCTGGGGCGCGGTCGCTGCAACGTGAGCAGAAGTGCCAAGACCTGGATCGTCTTGCCCAGCCCCATGTCATCGGCGAGACATGCCCCCAGCCCCATCCGAGTGAGCAGGTGCAACCAGCGCACCCCCGCCTGCTGGTAGGGACGCAGGATCGCTTTCAGCGCCGGGCCGGGAGTGACGGCGGCCAATCCTTCCGGCGAGCGCAATCCCTGGAGCATCTCGGCCAGCCAGTCTCCCGCGACGATTTCCGACCAATCTTGATCGGCAGGTACGGCATCGTCGAGCGCGGCGCCCGCCAGCAGGCGCATGGCCTGGCCGAAGGGCAGCCCCTCCGCCGCCGCATCTTCGATGCCCTGGAAACGCGCGATGAGGTGTGATAGCCGGTCGCGGCCTACCTCCACCCACTGGCCGCGTATCCATTGCAGTCCATCCTTCGAGTTCAACAGGGACTGGATTTCCTCCGGCGTAAGCGGCTGCCCGTCGAGCGTGACCTCCATTCGAAAGTCGAGTAGGGCATCCATGCCGAGCAGCGAGGGATTCTTCGTGCCGACGGTAGCGGAGACCTTGGGCCGGGCGGGACGATCCGCAGCCCAGTTTTTGGGCATG
Organism: Rhodocyclaceae bacterium; assembly: GCA_027492775.1. Classification (GTDB taxonomy): domain Bacteria; phylum Pseudomonadota; class Gammaproteobacteria; order Burkholderiales; family Rhodocyclaceae; genus UBA1934. The sequence goes on along the minus strand of JAPUEC010000034.1, from coordinate 1,131 downwards.
CGCACGACGATGCCCGCCCCTTGCAGATGCGGCACTTCCTTGAGGAAGCGCACCGCATCCTCGACGTCCCAGCGCAAGGGATGATAGATCTCGCCCTCGTTGACCATGTCGGTCAGCCAGGCGCAGCTTTCCGCCGCCTTTTGCACGGGCAGGAGCAGGGACATAAGCTGCGCCTTCTTCCTGCCGCTGGAGAATTCCGCCAGGGCTTGCGAAAGCGGTAGGTGCTGCGCCTTGCCGTGCGCCGACAAGCGCGAGGTGTAGGTGGGAAGATATGCGAAGGGGTATTCCGCATCCTTGCGGTTTTCGGCAAGGTTGAAATGCACGCGCCCCACGAGATTCCAGGCCGGATGTTTCGACTTGAGAAAATCCAGCAGCGACCAGCCGGAAGCGGCCAGTTCCGTCTTCACGGCCGCCTCGATCTCCGCCCAGAGCGCGCGGAAGGTTTCCGGCGCCAGATACTCCGCGCCCGTCATCGGCGGCGCATCCAGGCATAGTGTTTCGAGGGCCAGCTCATCGGGGGCTGCGACAGCGATCTCGCCGTCTTCCGGCGTCGCGGTGAGCGCCGTCACAAAGCGCGCCGCGAAGTCACGCCAGAACGCCCATAGTGGCGGCAGCGCGGTGGTGACTTCCGTCGCACCCAAGTGCAGCAGGCCGTGCCCGGTGCCTCGCGCAAAGGCCGTAGCAAGCCGATCGGCCAGCGCATCCGACAAGAGCGGCGCGTCCGGTTCCGCGCCGAACTGGAAATGCCCCCTGGGCGTCAGTTGCACGACGAAGGTCATGCCGCGTGACTTCCCGCCGGAATGCGCAAGACATTAGCCCGCACCGAATTCACCCGGTAACCAACCGAGATGACGGCGTCCAGATTGTAGAATTTGACGGGTCGGGTCTGCGTCTTTCCTTCAGTCGCGCAGTGTGGAGTAGTCAGTTCCAAAAGGGAATTCACCACTTCTTCCTGCAATTTGCCGCTTTCAAAGATGTTCTTCAGGTGCTTGGTCGCGGACGGGCGCTGAACCCCGAAGATCTCGGCAATCCGGTTCTGGGTTAGCCAGATGGTTTCATCCCGCAAAAAAGTCTCCACCCTCACCTTGCCATTGGGCGTGGTGTAGAGCAGAAACGCCGTAAAGGTGTTGT
>JAPUEC010000033.1:25140-25387 GCA_027492775.1 Rhodocyclaceae bacterium | reverse complement strand
CATTGAATTATCCATAACGGCGCAATACTCCGAAATGCTTGGCGGCACCCAGAAGGCGGGCGGCACCGGTTCGCCCGATCAACAGCAACAGTAGTGTCGCGAGCCAGTCCTTATGGCTTTGCGAAGAATATGCACGATACCACCCGGATAAGTCTCGGCCTTCGCCTGAAAGCATCCGGTAGATCAGCGTCTTGTAATGGATTTTTCGATAGGTGGCTTCAGAAACCTTGCGGATGAATTCGCCATG
>JAPUEC010000033.1:0-25125 GCA_027492775.1 Rhodocyclaceae bacterium | reverse complement strand
AAGATAGGTCTCAGCTGCCTTGCCCGGCTTGGTCCATCCCTGGGTGACCGACTGTTCGACACTGTCGTGATACAGGCGCTGGACTTTATTCGTAATCCAGAACGGAGCCATGCGCGCCATTTGCAGGTAGGTCAGCAATCCGCACGATTTGCGCGTACCGAGATCGACGTACCCACATTGGCGGATGTAGGCGCCGCCGAAAATGGGATTGTATTCGCCGGACATCCGTTCGAGCACGATATCCTCGGCCGTCAGCCAACCCTGGTAGTCGGGCCGCGTACAAGTGCGCTCGCCGGCATCGTTGATGCACGGGGTGTAACAGACGTTCGTTCCCGGAGGCCATTCAGCAATGATTTCACGGAAATTGGCGAACCAACCGCTGACGTATTCGTCGTCCGCATCAAGCAGGGTAACAAAATCGCCGCGGCTCGCCCGAATGCCAGTATTGCGTGCGGCGCACATGCCGCGATTCCGCTCGTGACGCAGCACGGTCACGCCCGGAAAATGTGCGCAGACCCTTGTCAAAGCTTCTCCATCTGTGCTGCCGTCGTCGACGACGAGAACTTCGATCGACCAGCCCAGAGCCGGATCGAACCCCGCAAGAATGGATCCGACGGCCCGCTCGATGTGGCCGGAGGCATTGTAGGCCGGGATGACAATGCTCAACAGCATCTATTCACCCTCCGGTCTGTGAGGGCGCGGGCTGCGTCGCTGACGCAGGTTCCCGCAGACGCATGGTGGCAACAATGACCGGAATGAAAAACAGCGTCAAATAAGGAATGTGATATAGCCAGTGTTCGTCGTCGAACTGGCTCGCGAAACCCCATGACGTTGCCATTGACCAGTAGGCAAAGGCCTGCGCTCCGGACATGAACGGCGCCAACCGGTGGGAGATCAGCCAGACTACCAACAAAAAAGCGGCAGCGATGGCAATAGCATAAAGAAAACCGCCGCGCGCCGTCGCGTCTAGCCACTGGTTATGGGAAGAGGTCAGCGCAATATTCTTTGCTCCTCCACTCGACGCAACGGCCAGGCGATTCCCGTGAGCTTCCCTTGCCTGATCGGATTGACGGTCGGCTGCGCTGGTGACGCCGAGCGCCTGTTGTCTGCCGATAAAAATCTTCTGCGCTTCGCGGCCTCGGTCGGTGGCACGATTGAACTGCTCCTGGCTCATACCGAAAAGCGGCTGCTCCTTGGGTACGGACTCTTCCATCGCGATCAGAGGCATATCCTTCTGCGCCTTGCCAAGCAATCTGGCGTTCTCGGCGACGAAGGTGCTCCATGTCCTGAAAGCCGCCTCCCTTCCGGATGTGGACTCGATAGTACGTAGCTTTCCGAAAATGGGGTAAGTCACTTCATTGATCAGATTCCCCATCATTCCGTTGAGGTGCAATACCGGGAATAAGGTGATCAATATCGCCAGAGGAAGTCCCATGAAGTTGAAAAAACGGGGAGTCCTACGTTCCGAGGGGCAGCACCAGGCGATCCCGATGAGTACCAAAGCGATGGAGAAGGGAAAGACCGAGCGGGTCTCGGTGACACAAAGATTCAGTACGATGTTGAAGGCGGCGCTCAACAGGAATAACAAATGCAGCCCCCGGTTCTCGGGCCGGCCTTCGACCAGGCGCTTCAGCAATAGCAATACCGCGATAAACCCCAGCACGCCGCTCAAGAAAAATTGATGTTGGATACTTCCGGGATATACCGAGGCAGATAACGCATAGGCCATCAGGACCAAGGCGTAGATCCACCACAGGCCAAAGGTCAATAAGGCCGTCGCCCTCAGTTCGACTCCATCGGCCACATTCAGAAGCCGGAGCATGACCACCGCCACGAAGCAAAAGAACCAGTTTTTCCAGGGATCGATGACGAGGTCCGTTGCCGGGCCCATGAACAGCATAAAAGCGACGAAGAGCCAGAGCACCGTCTCGGTTTTCCCACACCATTTCTCAAAATGGCAACCCTTAGCTAAAAACGCGATGACGAGACATGCGATCCAAAGGAGAAATCCGTACTTCCACAGTTCAAGTCCGGCCTCCTTCAAGCTAGCCCCGATCACCGTTGAGATGAACGGAAACAGCGCTAGCGGATAGAAGAGCAAAAAAACACGTGGGGAAACGATGATCCAATCGAATAGCCAATCGATCTTGCGAAAATTCATAGCGTCGCTTTACTGATCAAGAACGGCCCCAACGCCAAGTTTTGCAAGCCCGATTTTTCGAGAGTCATCAGTGCCTGCTGAGGAGTAGCAACCAACGGATAGCCGTGGAGATTGAAGCTGGTGTTCATAACGCCGCCCACCCCCGTCCGCCGTTCGAAGGCTTGGAGGAGACGATAGTATTCGGGGTTGGCATCGCGTTCGAGCACCTGCGGCCGGATGGTGAAATCGCCCTGGTGCATTGCCGCCCGCAAATGTTCCACACCCAGCGGAGTCGCCTTGAAGGCAGTGATCATGTGCGGTGCGCGGGCTCGAGCCGGTTCATATTTCTCCAAATAGCGCGACGCCCAGCCATCCAGCACTGAGGGCGCAAAAGGCATCCAGAAGTCGCGTGCCTTGATCAAATCGTTAACGGTATAGAAGCTTTCCAGATAGCTGGGATGGGCAAGAATAGCGCGGTTGCCCAGGGACCTCGCGCCCCACTCGCAGCGACCGGAAAATCTCGCCACGATTTGTTTTCGGGCAAGCAGATCGGCGATGGTTTCCTCGATATCCTCGGGTTCGCTGACGGCATAGCGATCCTGAAGCTTGTGCTGATCGATAAATGCGGCCAACTGCGTCCGGTCATAACCAACGCCCAAATACAAGTTGCCCAGTGGCCGCACAGGTATTCCGATATCGATCGCCCGCGCGTATGCCGCACCCAGGGGGTTGGATTCATCCCCGCAGGACGGCAGGAACCACGCCTGCTCGACCTCTTCCATCTCCTGAATGCGCATGTTCAGCTTGACGTTCATAAAGACGCCGCCGCCAGTGAATATCCGCCGTATTCCCGTCGCCTTGATGGCATTGGCGATCCAGCGCATCACCCTTTCCTCAACCAGATGCTGCACCGCCCCGGCGATGTTGTCGAAGCGCTCGCCAACGGCGTGGGCGACCAGATAGTCGAAAAACTCCGAGGTATCCAGCGCCGCCTTGAAAACAAGAGGATTGTCCGGATCGAGATCGATAACCGACTTGAATATCCGTTCGTAGCTCGCAAGGTGATAGTCCTTGCAATACGCCGCTAACCCCATGACCTTGTACTCATGCTCCATCACCTTCATGCCGAGAAAGCGCGTCGTTTCAGAGTAGATGCTGCCCAGTGACGCATTGAGCGGCGTCTCGGCAATGCGCTGCCATTCGCCGTTCGGCCCGACCCGGGTCACCGTCGCGCACAGACCATCGCCCATGCCATCCAAGGAAAACACCAGCGCTTCCTTGCCAGATTCCGTTTCAAGTGCATGATACGCACCGCGCGCGTGACATAAGTGATGATCGACGAAGTACAGGGGTTTATCGCCCAAGCCGAGTTCTTGCAAGCGGATTTGCAAATAGCGCAGCCCTTCGGCCCGCAATTTTTCGTGGCGACGGGTCCTTGCATATCGAAAAACCCCAGGCAACAGCACGCCGGCAATGCTTTTTTCCACACGTTTAGCGAAGCGCACCGAAGAAGGCGGATTGAGGTGGTCAGACGCCTGTTCCTGGCCGCCGTTTTCGGCGCAATGCTGCGGAAAAATCATCCGGCTGGCAATCACAACCTCATCAATGTCTTTAGCGGTCAAGCCGCGCTGCGATAAAACCGCTTCGATCGCCTGCGACGGAAATGCCGCGGAATTCTTGATATTGTCCAGTTTTTCTTGGCTGAGGAGCACGGTAATTTCACCGTTTTCCAATAAACCAACTGTTGCATTATGGCCGGTTTGGATTGAGAGAAGATTCATCTTGCTTTCCAATAATTGATTAATTTCATCCAATGCTCCGGGATACTTTTAAGGAGTGGCGCAGCAATCTGAAATAAAGGAAGCTGACGCCAAAAATATGCACGACATTGATGCCGATCAATAAAGCCGTGTAGCCAAGCAAAGGGAATAGCACAATAGCCAGACCCCATTTTCCAAACAATTCCATGCCGCCGGCCCAGTTCAATTCGCGCAGAGCCACCTGGGCGCCCGCCAATACTATCGGCAATCTTGATATTCCCATCCAGAAAACCGCCCCACCTGCAAGCGCGTAGTCCAGAGGAGAGTTTGGAGCATTTGCATTGCCCACCCATAAACCGACCAAGGCGTGTCCAAACAAAGCATAAAAAATCCCGACCGTCAGTGACACTCCGCCAACAGCGAAATATCCCAGTCGTGCAATGCGACTCAGCGCAGCAGTTTCTCCACGCACGTCCATCTGTACAAAATATGGCGCCAAGGGTTCTGGCAGTTTCCAGATCAATTGCACCAGGACTTCGGCGATTTTCCACACCAGATAGAACTCGGCGGCGACCTTCGCTCCCCCAAGCCAGCCGATGAAGGCGGTATCGACCAGAAGCGCAAGGATGATCGCTCCGTGAAGAAAGAAACCAGCGCCCGTTTTCCCGCCAAGTCGGCGCAGAAGATCCATATCCGCTGCCGAAGGAAGGCGCATTCGCAAGGCGCGCAACTCGTTATTCAACATCCAGCGTGAAAAAATGGCGCTCACGAATGCGCCGACGATATAAAACCCGATCACCCCCGGCATGGCCTCACCTTCGCGGAGCCAAACGAAAACTCCCGCAGCGAACACCACCATCCCCAACAGCTGGCCGATATTGGCGACACCTTGACGCTTTCTTGTGATTAACGCGATGCGATCGACGGCGACGGAGAAAAAGAAAATCAAATAAATTCCAGTCATCGACAGTGAGATTCTTGCCGCTTGAATATCCTCCACCGTACCGCCGCTAAACAAGATGTGATCTAAAAACAATGCTGCGATTAAGGCCAAAAAAGCCAGAAAAATTCCATATCCGATATAAATCGTTTTAATCAGTCCGTAAGCGCGCCGAAAATCCCTTTCGTTCCCCAAGCCGGCGAATTCACCCAACAACCTAAGACTTCCGCCGCTCATCCAGGCGATCCCAATCACGGCGAAATTGACTAACGCCAATAGGACGACCAATACTCCAAATTGATATTGGCCGAAATTTTTTAAATACAGAGGAACAAAAACGACTTGAACCAAAATCGAGGCAAACATTAGGAGATATCCCGAACTCAGCGCTCCCAGATAACCACGGTGTCGCAAAGCCTGCTTGATAAGCGCCGATATTGCAAAATGCCTCATTGTGCTGTCGGTTCGCATTCAAGATAATTCATCGGAGTTATTTCCAGGCCGTGTAGAGAAGACTCGGGTAGCACCGAGCGCGGATCAGCCCGCCCGCGAGCAGATCCGCCAAGCCAAGGGCACGAAAAATAGAGAGAATTTTTGCCGTACGCCGATAAGCTACGACTTGACGATCTTCCCCCGCCGCGGCCAAACGCAGTTTGAGTTCCGTTCGATTCGTCCACCGCAGGCCACCCCTTGTGAAGCAGCGCTCGATCCATGCCGGATGCACCAATTTGAGGTGTTGGGCGTAGCCACAATTGGCGCCAGCCCCTTGCAGGCGTGCCAGAAGGCGCATGAGCGGTTTTGGACAAAGCGGCGGAACGACGATTCGTAAATGCGGCTCCCAAGGCCACAAGTAATTCGGTGCATCCAGATGTATCCGCCCTCCAGGACGAAGCACCCTTGCCATTTCGGCGATGCATGCGTCGACGTCGTTGACGTGTTCAATCACCGTATGACAGACGATCAAGTCAAAGGTCTCGTCAGGAAATGGCAGACGCTCGCCAACCCCCTGAATGAAGTCCGTGTTTTCGAGGCACAAGTCGAGTGCTGTCGCCTCGGCTACGGCGCACGCTTCTCCATCCGGTTCAATGCCAACGACGCGGGAAGATGGAAACAACTCCGCCAGTCCATAACAATTGAAACCGACGGAACTCCCCACCTCCAAAATCGTCGTGGGACTTGTGAAAACGTCGTCTCTAATCCGTGCCGCGGTACGCCGACCAACTTCGCGACCGATAGACACATGCTGCTCAAGGCACCCTCCCTCAAGGGCAAAATGCAAGTGGCAGCGAGATTGCGTAACCTCTATCCACTGCTGCCAAGCCTTTTGCGTTGCGGGGCAAATCACCGCGGACTTTCCCGTTGAATCACTACCAGCAGCGAACTATGGCATCTTGGCATGAAGCTGCCGAGACACCTTGCCACTCGCGACTTCATGCGATTCCCCAAGCTCCGGGCGTCCATGTGGCTGAAGAATATCGTTTCAGCCAATTGCAATCCGAGGCGCCTGCAAATCACTTGAAAGTGCTCCGGCAGAAAAGCGCAAACATGGTCGTAATAAACCCCCGTACCCCGCCCGATCCATGCCCGCAAAACCAGACCGTAGTGCGTCGCGTTGGGAGTGGTAATGAGCAACCGCCCGCCTGGTGCCAGATGCTTTGCCAGATTACCGATAGCCAGCATCGGACTATTAACGTGCTCGATGACGTCCGACATCACTATCAGATCGAAGCGCTCGGAGAACTCGCACACCTCGCAATCAGCGACGATCAGCTTTACGCCATGCTCGGCAGCGTATGCCACCGACCCACTATCAATATCGATGCCGACGACCTCTGCGGCCACTTTCTGCAACCGGTGGTGCAACCATCCTTCGCGGCGCTCCGGAAGATAGTGTTCAACGCCGCCTGAAGCCCCCACATTCAAAACGCGTTTGCTACGCGCGCTTTCCAAGATATAGGGAAATGGGTCCCTCAGCGCCTTTGGCGCCACCGAGAGATTCACTGTCTCATCAAGCTGCACTTCGATCCCCCACAACCGCTTTGTTGGAAGACCAGCGAATCAGGGTTGTTTGCCAGATCCCGTTATTCCATTCCCGGGTATCCGCCGATTTAAGCTCGTCCATCAGCACCTTGGGCACCACTTCCGAGTTATCGACAATGAGCCATCCGCCGTCGCGGAGCTTTTTCCCAGCCTGTCGCAGGCAGTGCTCGCGAAAATGTCCATCAACGACGACAAAATCAAGGCTTCCATCCGTGATCTCCCGAATGGCACCGGCGTAACGTTCGACTTCTTCCGGAACGAATCCATGTTCGGTGGTGACTTCCGCCAGGCGCAAAGCGATTCGATCGCTCAATCCGTCGTTGGCGATCTTCTGCGAAATCTCATCAAACCACGATTTCCGCCCTTCTACGCTGGTGATATGTTTAACACGCTTGGCGAACCACAACGTCGAGCGCCCACAACCCCATTCGAAACCAACGAAATTCGGCCGCAATTCGCTCTCAATGCATTCGATGGCAGCAGGAACGAACCAGGGCGCATCGGGATTCCTCCTCTCGAAGCTGGCCTGCCGGCGCCGAGCGGGCGAAAAAGTTTCCACCCAGATCAGCCAGACCTTGTTTAGCCATCTCGCCAGCGAAGAACGATGGGTAATCTCCCGACCGAACAAGCGATTTGAGATGCGAACCAGCGCGCCGAAAACGCCCCGCTTAGCCCTCCACCAGATCGAATTATTTGTGCTCAAGGACATAACCGGCCTCAATTTCACTGCCACCGAACCAGCTACCGCACAATGCCTTCCGAAGACTGCCGCGGGTCAAGGTATCCAAGAGAATGCGGGGGTGATCGGAATACAACATGAAACGCCGCTCAAACCCGGCAGTTCTCATGAAGTGATCGAGTGATCGCGGCGTGAATGGCTTGACGTGCGTATAGTCGTCCCAAAAGTGCCACTTCACCCTCAGGACATTGGGTGTGCGGATATAAACGATGCCGCCTGGGCGAAGCGCCTCCCGGAATTGCCGAACCAGATAATCGCCGTCGGGAATATGCTCGATGAGATGGTTCAGCAGGATCAAATCGACGGTGCCCTTTTCGATAGGTAAAGGATTTGTAGCGACATCGGTCTCATGAAACTCGACCCCCCGTGCCTCTAGTTCGTCCCGATATACCGAACCCCGGTCGACAGCAATATAGCGAATGTTTTCATGACGATACGAAATGGTCCAACCGCTGCCGCAGCCGACTTCCAAGACGGTTAACGGCCGCGAAGTGGATAACGCGCACAATTCAAGGACCCGCGGCATGAAAAGAGCGTGCCGATTGCCCTGGCCCAGCGCTACCGCCCTTCGATCCAGCCAGCCGCGAAAACAGCCACCGACGCCGCCGGACAAATCCACCGAACCGACGCGACGGTAATCGGCCAAATAGTCGTCACCACTCATTTCGGAATTCCTTCAAATTGAAGCCAATACTGGATGGCAAACATATTGGGCACCACATTGGAACCTTCGCTGCCGCGTTCTTTGAATACTCGCCACGCTTCACGCAACGCGGTGGGATCGAACAAGCCATCGCAATCGTGGGGGGAGGCGAACAGGGCGTCACCCTGCTTCGCCCACGGACCTCGAAGTACCTCGTCCTGGGGGATTCCGGAACCAAAACCGCGCTTGGGGGCGAACAACAACGAATGCGGCACGAGATCCTGCACGGCCTGGCGAAGAATCCATTTGAGGCGATTCGCCGGGGCGATCCATGGCACCTTTTTCCGCACTGGTGTCGCCAGCGCGAAATCGACAATCTCCTGATCGAGAAAGGGCGCGCGCATTTCAACCGAGGCCAGCATGGGCGGCAGATCGGAGGCGATGGTCACGGAATGCGTGTTTTCAACCATAAGCGCGCAAAAATTGGATTCATCGATCAGTGCCCGGCTGGGACAGAGCTTTCCCCAATATGCCAGTTCGTCGGCCACCAGATTGTTTAACCCATCCCGTGCTCCGGCGTTAACGACGGTGCCCCATCCAGACTTTTCGCAGGATCGATAAAACGCCGCCTTGCGCTCGCCTGCCGAGGCCGCAAGAAGCGCGCGCAGCGGCGAATCCGCCTTGCCGAACCCGGTCAGCCGGGCCGCCGGGCCGGCGGCCCGGAGGAACGTTGAAATCCAGGCCGTACGGACATGGCCGGTATAGCCGTAGAACAATTCGTCGGCGCCATTGCCGGACAGCACCACCTTGATCCCATCGTCCCGAATGGCGCGACACAAGGCGTAGGTATATGTCAGCGGCAGCAACATGATCGGTTCGCCGTAGATGCCAATCAACCGCCGGAAAATATCCCACTGCTCGGAGGGATCAAAATAGAACTCCCGGTGCCGCGTTCCCACCAGCGCGGACATTTGCCTTGCCCGCACCAAGTCCTCGTCATTCTCATCGAAACCCAGAGCATAGGTATTGACCGGGTCCCGAGTACGCTTCTGCATCAGGGCGACGATCGCCGAGCTGTCGACCCCGCCGGAGAGTAGCGCACCCACAGGCACATCAGCCTGCATACGTAAATCGACCGCCTCCTCAAGGATCTGGCGCAAACGGGCAGCGGAATTTTCTCCTTCGGCCCGGCTCGGCGTCCAGTATCGCCAGGTGCGCTCGATCCGTCCTTCCTTAACCTTCATCGCATGGCCAGCGCGCAAGCGCTTGATGCCGCGGTAGGCGGTATGAGGGTCCGGAATGTGACGAAGGTTGTGCAAAAGCATCGCCGCGATGGCGCTATGATCGTAGGTAGCATCTATACCCGGCACCCGAAGAACGGCAGGGATCTCTGATGCGAACACGAAGGCGGAGGCAGTTTGGGCATACACGAAAGGCTTTTTGCCGATCCGGTCACGGGCGCAAAACAATTCTTTGTTTCGTTGGTCGAAAATCGCGAAAGCAAACATGCCCCGGAGGCGCGGAAGCATCGCTTCATTCCAGAAGCGATACGCTTCCATAAGAACTTCGGTATCGGAATGGGTTTTGAACGCTACGCCTTTGGCTTCCAATTCCCGACGCAGTTCCCGATGATTGTAGATCTCTCCGTTGAACACGACGACCAGGTGGCCGTCCGCTGAAATCATCGGCTGGTTACCCGCTTCGGTGAGGTCAACAATAGAAAGCCGATTGTGACAGATCCCGATCGACTCTTCGGCCGTGACCCACTGCCCATGCGCATCCGGTCCGCGGTGCGCCTGTAAACCAAGCATGGCAGACAAATATTTTTGGACCGGGATCTGACCCCCTGGCTTTAGGGAAATGCCGCCTAGTGCACACATGTGGGAAAAATTGACGATCGCGCCAAAATACCCTTATCCGCTTATGGGAAGGGCCCGAAACAGAAGCTACGACATCCTGCCCGACTCTCGGCCGATTCTCGTCTTCCAAGTTGGCCGCATTATGCCATAAATCATTCTCTCTCCCGCCGTGATCCATCGTTTGGCTGCATTTCCAGATCATTCCAGAAGATTATTATTTGTTAAGCATATTTTTCCGGTTCTGAAGACATAACTGCCGACCACCTTTTATCGAGCAGCATCATACGCCCCCTTTCCGAATTATTGACGAACCTCTTTGCCACCAGCGTGTCTGATCGGATTCTTTACGCTCAGTGACTAGGGGCGAAAAAAAGGAACGCCGGATGGGTGATAAACAGGCAGTGGGCAGACCGGCTCATTCAAAGAAGTATCTTGAAAGCACGTGGCGTCGCAAGCTCCTTCAGCATATGCGACAATCAAACTCTTGCTGTCGCTATTCAGTCATCAATTTCATGAGTGCAAAAATGTCAGAGGTTTATGCAAAAAATTCCCAGTCGCCAGACGGTGAAATATTCCCCCTCCCGAGTGAAAGCGATTATTTGTATGAATATTCGCGTATAAAATCATTGGCAGGAGCCGCCCGAGAATGTGGTCAGGAAGTAGTGGTTGTCATGGGTGTCGGCTTCGTCGGCGCTGTCATGGCGGCGATCGTGGCCGATTGTGAAGACGAAAACGGCAAGCCCAGCAAGTTCGTTATCGGTTGCCAGCGACCTTCCGTTCGGTCCTATTGGAAGATCCCCATGCTCAATCGCGGGACGTCGCCAGTTAAGGCCGAGGACCCGGAAGTTGAGGAGGTGATCCGTCGATGTGTGCTTGAGAAAAAAACGCTTGTCGCAACTTACAACAGCCAAGTACTTGATTTGGCTGATTGCGTCGTCATCGACGTCCAGTGCGATTTTCTCAAGGCGGAGTTGGGCAACATGAAATCGGGCGAGTGCGACATGGCTGCGCTCGAAGCAACGCTCAAAACAATCGGCCAGCATATCAAACCAGAATGCCTGACCCTGATCGAAACCACCGTTGCCCCCGGCACCACCGAATTTGTCGCTTGGCCCATCCTCAAAAAGGCCTTCGCCGCTCGTGGCATCAAAAGTGCGCCTTTGCTCGCCCATTCCTACGAACGCGTAATGCCGGGCAAGGAGTATGTCGCTAGTATTCGCGACTTTTGGCGCGTCTGTTCTGGCTGCGATGAAGCGGCGCGCGAGCGCGTCGGCAAGTTCTTGCGTGAAGTACTCAATACTGAGGAATATCCTCTCACCGTCATGGATCGGCCGATCGAGTCGGAAACCGCCAAGATTGTCGAGAACAGTTATCGCGCCACGATCCTTGCCTATCTGCATGAATGGTCCATTTTTGCAGAGCGTAATGGGGTAGATCTGATCAAGGTCATCGATGCCATCAAGATGCGGCCGACGCACAGCAACATGATTTTCCCCGGCCCCGGTATCGGCGGTTATTGCCTGCCCAAGGATGGCGGCTTGGGCTACTGGGCGTACAAGCATATCCTCGGCTTCGAGGATGGCGACAAGGTGTTCAAGATCACTCCTGCTGCCATCGATATCAACGATACGCGCGGCCTGCATGTGGCCGAGTTGACCCGCGATGCGCTACGCAACATGGACCGCTACATCGCCGCGTCGCAAGTACTGATTGCTGGCGCCTCCTACCGGCAGGATGTGGGCGATACCCGCTACAGCGGTTCAGAACTGGTGGTTCGCAAACTGGCCGAAATGGGCGCGGAAATGCGCGTGCACGACCCCTACGTCGAGCAGTGGTGGGAATTTTCGGAACAGGATCAATACCCGACTTCCGGCTTGTCGTGGAAACGCTTCTTCCGCAATCAGGAGGAATTGAGCGATCTCAAGGTGGAGAACAATTTGCAGGAAGCGCTAAAGGGAGTCGATGCGCTGATCCTCGCCACTCCGCATGAAGCCTACCGCAATCTCAAACCTGAACAGGTGGTTGAATGGGCTGGCCGCCCGATCGCGGTGATCGACTGTTTCGGCATGCTCGATGACGCGACCATTGCCCGCTACTTCGAGCTGGGTTGCGAGGTCAAGGGACTGGGCCGCGGCCACATCCAGCGGATCAAGAAAACGGCGCTCAAGCGCTGATTGCTTCTTTGCATGCCGTTACAGGTGTAGCGGCCACCTCGGTACGGCCATCGTTGATGGCCGCACCGACAGCGATTGATAAAAAAACTTCCGCCCCGCCTCAATCCTCCCGTACTCGAAGAAAGCTGGCGAATCTTGGCAGACCGCGACTGGTTTGATCACGATAGCGATAGGTGATGACGGTTCCAATCGGCGGGGGATTGCGGCGAACGGCTTCGCTCAAACCGGTACCCAGCATGAATTCGTCTCCCTCGGTAGTTCGTACCCGCAGCGAGCCCAGCATGCCGTGATATTTCCCCTTTCCCGGTCGATGCGCGATAACGGTGGCTTCTGCGTCATGCCATAGTTTCACTTTTAGCAAAACGTCACTCCGCCCGGTCGCATACAAGGCATCGGCGCGATGCAACATGAGCCCCTCGCCGCCGGCCTTAACTACCGCTTTGAGTTTCTGCTCGAGCGCCATGCGATTCTTTATCTCGAACTGTTCGACCATCTGCAGCCAAGGCACGCCAACTGCCTCGACCATTTTGCGCAAGCTCAGCACCCGTTCACGAAAGGTTCCAGGCGCCAGCGGCAACTCGAAGACCATATAACGCACATGACGCCATGCGACGTCATCTGGCACTTGGTGACGTACCGTGGCGGAAAGTCGCTCAAATTGCCCGCGCCCAATCCACAACTCGCCATCCAGAGCCTGCGTCGGGAATTTCTCCACAAACCAGCCCGGCGCATTGATGTTATTGCCGTTTCGGGTACGCAGCTTCTTGCCATCCCAGAAGGCACGCACCCCGTCGAGCTTTTCACTGACCAGGTAAAGCGCGACATCGGCTTGCCCTTGCTCGGTTTCCGCCAGCAGCAAAGGTAACGGTTCGGCCGCGAGCGAAGGCATTGGCGCCGTGGCCATGGCAGCCAGTATGAGTGCACGATATATGGGGCGCCATCGCATCAATCACCTTCCCGATCCAATAAAACATTTGGTCAAAACAAATCACTATGAGGGACTCGGTTTCCTCGAGTAGCGAGCCAGATATGCCGACCTGCCATGCCACTGGCGGCCACACGCTTCACTTCGACTCGACCCACTTGCGCCTGGCCTGACGCGCCACGCCAAAAAGTTGTGCCAACGACTCCCCATCCGAGTGGTCCAGCGCTTGGCGCATTTTATTTAGCGCCTCAGCGTAGCGATCCAACTCCTCCATCAACGCGCCGCGGTTTGCAATGCAGATGTCCCGCCACATCTCCGGATGGCTGGCGGCAATGCGAGTGAAATCCCGAAATCCCGAAGCGGCAAAGGTGAAGAACATTTCGGCATCCTCACGCACCGCCAAGTCATGGACCAGCGCAAAGGAAAGCAGGTGCGGCAGATGGCTGACGGCGGCGAAAACCCGGTCGTGCTGTTCGGGCGCTAACTCGTAGATATCGGCACCACAAAGCGACCACGCCCGTTTGATCCGATCGAGCGTCTCATCGGCGTTTTCGTCCAATGGCGTCACCACGACTTTTTTTCCGTGGTAGAGATCGGCGCGGGCAGCGCTCGGACCGCTATTTTCCGTGCCCGCAATAGGGTGCGCCGGAACGAACTGTCCGATTCGTTCGCCGAAGGCCGAACGCGCGGTGGCCACCACGTCCTGCTTCGTACTACCAGCGTCGGTAACGACGGTTTCGGGACCGATATACGGAACGATGCGCTCCATGATATCGGGCATTTGCGCGACCGGCGTGGCGATGAGCACCAGATCGGCGTCTTCAAGTTCGTGCGCCGGGTTGATCCCCGCACGGTCTATCACGCCCAATTCCTGAGCTGTTCGCAACGTTGCCGGCGTACGGCCGAAGCCAACCACCTCCTCGACCGCTCCCGCCACTTTCAAGGCAAGCGAGAAAGAACCGCCAATGAGGCCGGTTCCGAAAACAACGATTTTCCCGAATTCCGCCATCAAATCGCTTGAGACAGCGCTTCGAGGAAGCGGGCATTATCGCCCTCGGTGCCAATGGTCACCCGCAGCCACTCGGGCAAGCCATAGCCGGCGATCGGGCGAACGATCACGCCTTGCTGAAGCAGCTTCTGATTGACGGCTGCGGCGTCGCCCGCCTTGAAGCACAGAAAATTGCCATGCGAAGGTATGAATTCAAGCCCCAAGCGCTTTATCCCATCGACGATCTGCGCCATGCCGCGACGGTTCAGTTCGTAGCTCTGGGCGACAAAATCGTGATCATCCAGCGCTGCCACGGCGCCGGCCAAGGCAAGATTATTGACGTTGAAGGGTTGCCTGACGCGGTTCATCAAGTCGGCGATTTCTGCCGAGGCCACCGCATAACCTACCCGCAGGCCGGCCAAGCCATAGATTTTGGAGAAGGTTCTGGTGATGACCAAGTTGCGGAAATCGCCGAGCCACTTCGCCAAATCCTGGCGTTCCGAGGGCGGCATGTATTCGTTGTAGGCTTCGTCCAGCACGACGATCACATCATTCGAAACCGCCCTGAGGAAAGCTTGAATTTTTGAGTACGGGAGGAAGGTTCCGGTCGGATTGTTGGGATTAGCGATCCAGACGATGCGGGTATCGGGGCGAACCGCTGCGAGCATCGCGTCAAGGTCATGGCCGTAATTCTTTGCCGGCACGGCGATCAATTCAGCGCCGGTCGATAGCGTGGCAAGCGGGTACACCGCGAACGCATGCTGGGAAAACACCGCCGAACGGCCGGGCGCGAGGAATACGCGGGCAATGAGATCGAGCACGTCGTTCGATCCATTGCCCAGCACGAGCTGTTCCGCCGCTACACCGCAAGCCGAAGACAAAGCCCGCATCAAATCGAACTGATCGGGATAGCGCTCGACACCGTCGATGGCGGCCTGCACCGCAACGCGTGCCTTCGGGCTCATCCCCAGTGGATTCTCGTTGGAAGCGAGCTTGACAATGTTTTCCACGGGCAATCCCATCTCACGCGCCAATTCAGTGATCGGCTTGCCCGGCTGATATGGGGAAATGGCACGGACGTAGGGCAATACTCGCTCAAGCAAAGTCATGAAAAAATCCTAATAAACAGCAGTGGGGTAGGAGCCCAGTACCTTGAGATAGGCCGCGCGTTTGGCGAGTTCTCCGAGCGTCGTTTTCACCGCTGCATCGTCGCGATGACCCTCGACATCAACATAGAAAACGTACTCCCAGAGGGCATTCCTGGCCGGGCGCGACTCCAGTCTGGTCATGGAGACTCCCGCCGATGCGAAGGGCTCGAGCAGGATATGCAACGCACCAGTGCGATTGGGCGCGGACATGACGAGGGAGGTCTTGTCACGACCGGACGGCCCGGCATCGTGCCGGCCGAGGACCAAAAATCGCGTCGTATTGTTCGGTTCGTCCTCGATGTTCTCAGCCAGCTTGGGGAGTGCATAACGCGTGGCAGCCGCTTCGCCGGCGATGGCTGCAGCGCCCTCCTCCTCAGCCGCCTTCTGCGCCGCCTGGGCGTTGCTTCCGACCGAAATGCGCGGAACATCGGGCAGCATGCGATTGAGCCATTCGTGGCATTGGGCCAGCGATTGGGCATGGGAATAAACCTTGGTGATGTGTTCAAGGCCTGCCGCGCGGGACAGCAAGTTATGGTGAACCCGCAGGACAATCTCGCCGCAAATCTTGAGCGGCGTTGCCAGAAGCAGATCCATGGTCCGGCCGATCGCGCCTTCCGTCGAATTTTCTACCGGCACCACCGCATAATGCGCATGGCCTGATTCGACTTCGCGGAACACGTCATCGATCGAGAATTGCGGCAGCAGCTTGGCGGCGTGGCCGAACTGTTTAACCGCCGCAGCCTCCGAAAAAGTGCCCAAGGGACCTAGAAACGCGATAGACAGCGGTTGCTCAAGCGACAGGCAGGCCGACATGATCTCGCGGAAGAAAAAGGTGACATTCTCGTCACTCAATGGGCCGCGGTTCTTTTCCTGGATGCGGCGCAGCACCTGGGCTTCGCGTTCAGGGCGATAAATATGGCCGGATTCGCCATGACGCGACTTGATTTCGCCCACTTTCAACGCGCAATCTGCGCGGCGACTCAGGAGGTCGAGCAGGCGGGCATCGATATCGTCGATTTCCGCCCGCACCCCCGCAAGTTCCTTCTGCAGTTCGTTACTCATTTTTGTTCAGGCGTTTCGCCGCGCAAAATCGCGCATGAATTCGACCAACACTTTCACGCCGGCAAGCGGCATGGCGTTGTAGAGGGAGACCCGCATGCCGCCAACCGACTTGTGGCCCTTGAGGCCGATCAAGCCGGCATTTTTCGATTCGCTGAGAAACACGCTGTCCAATTCGGGACGCGCCAAGGTAAACGGCACGTTCATGACGGAGCGCCATTGGCGTTGCACCGGATTGCGATAGAACCCACCCGAGCCATCGATGCCTTCGTAAACAAGGCGTGCCTTCTCGGCATTGATCGCAGCCATCGCCTTCAATCCGCCCTGACGTTTGAGCCATTGGAAGATGAGGCCGGCGAAATAAATGGCAAAAGTCGGCGGCGTATTGAGCATCGAGCCGTTTTCCGCCATGACCGCGTAGTTCATCAAGTTGGGGATATTTGCCGGCGCCTGTCCGAGAAGATCATCGCGTACGACGACGAGCGTCACCCCCGCCGGGCCGATGTTCTTCTGGGCGCCGGCGTAGATCAACCCGAATCGAGCGACATCGACTTCATCCGCGAGAATGTGCGAGGACATATCCGCCACCAGCGGCACGCCGTTGTCCGGCAAGGCGCCAAGATCACGCACTTCCACGCCGTGGATTGTTTCGTTGGTGCATGCGTGCAGGTAGGCCGCCTGACGATTGAAGTCACAATCAGACAAGGCGGGAAAGCGCGTAAAGCTTTCTCCTTCGGTGCTGGCGACGCAACGCGCCGCTTCCTTGCCTGCAACCCGTTGCGCTTCCCTATAAGCCTTTTGCGACCAGGAGCCGCTGACGATGAAATCGGCCGATCTTCCGCCGAGGAGATTCAGCGGAATCTGGGCAAACTGTTGCGTTGCACCGCCTTGCAGAAAAAGTACCCGATAATTCGACGGGATACCCATCAGGTCTCGGAGGTCGGCTTCCGCCTGCTCGATCACACCGGTAAATTCCTTGCCGCGGTGGCTGACTTCCATAATGCTGCAGCCAATGCCGTGCCAGTCGAGCATTTCGTCCCGCGCTTGGCACAAGACTTCCTCCGGCAATGCCGCCGGGCCGGCGCTGAAATTCCAGACACGGGCCATTTATTCCTCCTCTGATTCCGCTGCCTTTTCCAAACCGTCGTCTTCGGTTTCCGCCACTTTTTCCAATCCGGCGAGCTTTTCCCCGGCGTCGAGCGAAATCAGGGTCACGCCCTGAGTCGCCCGGCCGAGTTCGCGAATTTCCGCAACGCGGGTCCGGATCAACACTCCGCCGGTGGTGATCAACATGATCTCATCCTCGTCGCCCACCAACTTGGCAGCGACGATCTTGCCGTTGCGCTCGCTGGCCGCAATGGCGATGACGCCTTGCGTGCCCCGGCCCGTGTGACGGAAGTCGCCCAGCGCCGTGCGTTTGCCATAGCCATTCTCCGTGGCAATCAACACCGTCTGCTGTTCATTCTCTGCGACCAGCAGGGAAATGACTTGCTGCTTCGGTTGCAACTTCATGCCGCGCACGCCGCGCGCCGTCCGTCCCATGGGACGAACATCCTCTTCATCAAACCAGACCGCCTTGCCGGCATTCGACACCAGCATGATGTCGTTGGTGCCGCTGGTAAGTTCGGCGCCGATGAGGTAATCGTCGTCGTCCAGCGCCACGGCGATGATGCCGGCCTTGCGCGGATTGGAGAAATCCGAAAGCGGCGTCTTCTTGACTGTGCCCATGATCGTCGCCATGAAGATGTACTTATCCTCGGCGAACTCCTTGACCGGGAGAATGGCGTTGATCTTCTCGCCTTCTTCCAAGGGGAACATGTTGATGATCGGCTTGCCCCGACTGACCCGGCTGCCCTGCGGCACCTCGTACACCTTGAGCCAGTAGCAGCGGCCGCGATTCGAGAAGCAGAGGATGTAATCGTGCGTATTGGCGACGAACAGGTAATCGACGAAATCGTCTTCCTTGATCGCCGCCGCCTGCTTGCCCCGGCCGCCGCGGCGTTGGGCGCGATAATCGGCCAGCGGCTGCGATTTGAAGTAGCCGGTATGGGAAAGCGTTACCACCATGTCCTGCGGCGTAATCAGGTCTTCGAGGCCCAGTTCCTGGGTGTTGATCACGATTTCGGAGCGCCGGCTATCGCCGAATTGTTCGAGGATGGCGTTCAGTTCATCGACAATGATCTGGGTGATACGCTCGGGCCGCGCGAGGATGTCGAGCAGGTCGGCGATCTTGGCCATCACTTCCTTGTACTCGCCGACAATCTTGTCCTGCTCCAGGCCGGTCAGCCGCTGCAGACGCAATTCCAAAATAGCCTGCGCCTGGGCGTCCGATAATCGATAGCCTTGCGCCGATAGGCCGTATTCCGGCGCCAGCCCATCCGGCCGCGAAGCATCTGCCGCCGCGCGGGCGAGCATCTCCTCGACCACCGTGCTGTGCCATGTTCGTTCCATCAAACCCCGCTTGGCGTCGGCCGGACTCGGCGCTGCCTTGATCAAGGCGATGATATCGTCGACATTCGAAAGCGCGATTGCCAAGCCTTCCAGGACATGGCCGCGCTCGCGCGCCTTCCTCAATTCGAAGACGGTGCGGCGAGTTACCACCTCCCGGCGATGCGAGAGGAAGCATTCGAGCATCTGCTTGAGATTGAGCAGGCGTGGCTGGCCATCGACCAGCGCCACCATGTTCATGCCAAAGGTGTCTTGTAGCTGCGTCTGCTTATAGAGGTTGTTGAGCACCACTTCGGGCACTTCGCCGCGCTTGAGTTCGATCACCACACGCATGCCGGATTTATCCGACTCGTCGCGGATTTCGGATATGCCCTCGATCTTCTTGTCGTTGACCAGCTCGGCAATCTTTTCGAGCAACGTTTTCTTGTTAACCTGGTAGGGCAACTCGTCGACGATTAGCGCCTGACGGCCGCCCGCCTTATCGATGTCTTCAAAGTGGGTCTTGGCCCGCATCACGACGCGGCCACGACCGGTCAGGTAGCCTTCCCGCACGCCGGAAACGCCGTAGATGATGCCGGCGGTCGGGAAGTCCGGGGCGGGGATGAACTCGATCAACTCCTCGATGCCGATCGCCGGGTTCTCCAGCAGCGCCAGGCAGCCCGAAATCACTTCATTCAAATTGTGCGGCGGGATGTTGGTCGCCATCCCCACGGCAATACCCGAAGAGCCGTTGATGAGCAGATTGGGAATACGAGCCGGCATGATGAGCGGCTCTTGCTCGGAACCATCATAGTTCGGGCCGTAATCCACTGTTTCCTTGTCGATATCCGCCAAGAGTTCATGGCCGATCCTCGACATCCGGACTTCCGTATAGCGCATGGCCGCCGCATTGTCGCCATCGACCGAACCGAAGTTGCCCTGCCCATCGACCAGCATGTAACGCAAGGAGAAGTTCTGCGCCATGCGAACGATAGTGTCATAAACGGCGGTGTCGCCGTGGGGATGATACTTACCGATGACATCGCCAACCACGCGCGCGGATTTCTTGTAGGCTTTGTTCCAGTCGTTGCCCAACTCATGCATCGCGAACAATACCCGGCGATGCACCGGCTTGAGTCCGTCACGAGCATCCGGCAAGGCGCGACCGACGATCACACTCATCGCGTAATCGAGGTACGAACGCCGCATCTCGTCTTCGAGGCTGACGGGGAGTGTTTCCTTGGCGAATTGTTCCATTGATCTTTTAAGGCGGCGTTTAGCGCGCTATTGGTTGATTGGAGTCTAATTTGCTATTTTAGCACGCGAGACTATCCCTACCCTGCCTGCACATGCCAGAAAAAATTGACTTGCTGATCGAACCGCGATGGATTGCGCCGGTGGAACCCGAAGGGTTGCTGACCGACCACGCCGTCGCCGTGCAAGGGGGGCGAATCGTCGATGTTCTGCCGGTCAGCGCGGCCGTGGCCCGTTTCGAAGCCGACGAACACTTGCGTCTGCCCGATCAGTTGCTCATCCCGGGCTTGATCAACCTGCACACGCACGCCGCCATGTCGCTAATGCGCGGATTGGCCGACGACCTCCCGCTCATGCAATGGCTGCAAAAACACATCTGGCCGGCGGAAGCGGCGCATGTCTCCCATGCCTTCGTTCATGACGGCACCCTGCTCGCCTGCGCAGAAATGCTCAAGGGCGGGATCACCTGCTTCAACGACATGTATTTTTTCCCCCAAGCCGCCGCTGAGGCGGCTACCCGCCTTGGGATGCGGGCGGCGCTCGGCATCACGGTGCTGGAATTCCCAAACCCATATGCCAGCGACGCCGACGATTACCTTAACAAGGGCCTCGCCGTGCGCGACATGTGGCTCAACCATCCGCTCATTTCCTTTTGCCTCGCGCCGCACGCTCCCTATTCCGTTTCGGACGCCAGCTTTGAACGGGTCGTCACCTTGTCCGAGCATCTCGGTCTTCCCATCCATTGCCACATGCATGAAACCATTGGCGAAATTCAAGATAGCGAGGAGCGCTTCGGCTGCCGACCGCTGACCCGCATGCACCGCCTGGGCATGCTCGGGCCGGGATTTATCGGTGTTCATGCGGTGCACCTGGAAGACCGCGAAATTGATTTATTAGCGAAGTTCGATTGCTCGATCGCGCACTGCCCGACTTCAAACCTCAAACTCGCCAGTGGCATTTCACCGGTGACTGCCATGGTCAAACATGGGGTAAATGTTGGCTTGGGCACAGACGGGGCGGCCAGCAATAATCGACTGGATATTTTTCAGGAAATGCGTCAGGCCGCCCTTCTGGCGAAAGCTCAAAGTGGCGACGCGTCGAGCCTGCCGGCATATTCAGCCCTGCGCATGGCTACCCTGAATGGCGCGCGGGCCCTGGGACTCGATGAACAGCTTGGGTCGATCCGACCAGGGAAACAGGCCGATTTCTGCGCACTGGACTTCTCCACGCTCGAGTCTCAGCCTTGCTACGATCCCATCTCGCATCTTGTTTATGCGGCCGACCGCGGAGACGTCTCACATGTCTGGGTGTCGGGAAAGTGTTGTGTAGCCAACAAAAAACTGACCACAATTCAGGAAAACGATTTGAAAAATTCCGTCAGTCTATGGCAGAATAAGTTAGAAATCCGCCCAGAAGGACGTTTAAAAGGTTTTGAATGAGCGGGTCAGTAGTTCGACAGTCTTCACCATGAGGAAAAACGATGATGAATAAATTTGCTAAGAAATCGGCCCTGCTGGCCCTGCTGATCGCCGGTCTGGGTTTCGGCGCAACCATGGCTCAAGCGCAGGAATTGGTGTATGTCCGTGCCAGCGGAATGGTCGTCAAGAACAGCACCGGCCTTTGCTGGCGCACCGGTTATTGGACCCCGGCCGCCGCCGCCAAGGATCCCGCAGGCTGCGAATGCGACAAGGACCTGCTGCCCAAGGAGGCCTGCACTGCAGCCACCAAGGCTGCTGACCCGGTCAAGAGGCCCGATCTGCCTCCTGCCTCCGAGCGCGTGACGCTGGCTGCTGACACCCTCTTCGATTTCGACAAGGCAACCCTCCGTCCGGAAGGCAAGAAGAAGCTCGACGATACCGTCGCCAAGATTCAAGGCCTGAAACTGGAAGTCGTTCTGATCGTCGGCCATACCGACCGCATCGGTAGCGATGACTACAACCAGAAGCTGTCCGAAAAGCGTGCCGCCGCCGTCAAGGAATACGTCGTGGCCAAGGGCCTCGAAGCCAACCGTGTTTACACTGAAGGCAAGGGCGAAAAGTGGTCGGTCACGGGCGACAAGTGCAACAAGATGGGCGCTGAAAACGGCCGCAACAAGAAACTGGTCGAGTGCCTGCAACCGGATCGTCGCGTTGATGTCGAAATTATCGGCAACAAGCCGCTGCCGGAAGCCAAGAAGTAAGCTACTGACACTTTCGAAAGCCCTGCCTCGGCAGGGCTTTTTTATTTAGGAGGCCCCATGTTGAATGCCGATTCCGCTGAGCTCGAAAAATTCAGCGCGCTTGCTCATCGCTGGTGGGATCCCAACAGCGAATTCAAGCCCCTCCATGAAATCAACCCGCTTCGGCTCGAATGGATCGACCAAGCTGTCGCCCTAAAAGGAAAGCAGGTTGTGGATGTAGGATGCGGCGGCGGGTTGCTCTCGGAAGCCATGGCACGCAAAGGCGCTGAAGTTACCGGCATCGATCTGTCGGACAAGGCGATCGGCGTTGCCCGCCTCCATCTCCTCGAAAGCGGGCAACAGGTGGAATATCGCAAGGTTTCTGCCGAAAGCTTTGCCGAGGAAATGCCCGGGCGCTTCGATGTCGTCACCTGCCTCGAACTACTCGAGCATGTGCCGAATCCTGCGAGCACGATCAATGCCTGCGCAAAGCTAGCCAAACCTGGCGGCTCCATTTTTTTCTCGACCATCAACCGCAATGCAAAAGCCTACATGCTGGCGGTTGTCGGCGCGGAATATATCCTTGGAATGTTGCCCAAGGGCACACACGACTACTCCAAATTTATCAAACCCTCTGAAATGTCGCGCTGGGCCAAGCAAGCCGGCCTCGAACCTGAACAACTGATCGGCATGCATTACAACCCAATCACCCGGACATACAGTCTCGGCGGAAACAGCGATGTCAACTATCTAATGCGAACCAGAAAGCACGCGTGAAACCCTCTTGCAAGGGCAGCGGGACACGCGAAAGAATGTAGAAATGAGCGATCCAGAACCCAACGGCATCTACGAAATCGAGCTCTGTAGCGGAGAGGTTCGCGAGTGGCGTTATATCGGTGCGGACCAACGGTCGCTCACCTGGTGGCAAGATATGGAAACCGGACGTGAATTTAGTGAGGCAAGCCTGATGTACGCCTGGAAAATCCTTCGGAAAATACCTTGAGCATCCAGGAACGATGAATTCATCCTCGCTTCTCGCAAGCAATTTGGGCGGCCAATCGTAATTTCGGACAGAAGTTTGACTTCTCAAAACTCGCTGCGCACCAGAAAACGGAGGAAACGGGGAAATTATCAGGAACTTAAAAGGGCCAGATGAACCCCTTAGCCCCTTGTTCGTATGCGAGATGTGGTGGGCGGTACTGGGATCGAACCAGTGACCCCTGCAGTGTGAATGCAGTGCTCTACCGCTGAGCTAACCGCCCTTCCGGAAGGCGCGCATTTAATCATATCTGGGCGGGACGGTCAAACCCCAGTCGGATAAAATACCGGCCTCTCCAGCAACCTTCGGATCATCATGACCGTCCGTACTCGATTCGCACCCAGCCCGACGGGCTTTCTTCATATTGGTGGCGCACGGACTGCGCTTTTCTCGTGGGCCTTTGCCCGGCGACATGGCGGCAAATTCATCCTTCGCATTGAGGATACCGATTTGGCGCGGTCGACGCCCGAAGCGGTGCAGGGCATTCTAGATGGCATGCAGTGGCTTGGCCTCGATTATGACGAAGGCCCGTTCTACCAGATGCAGCGAATGCCGCGCTATAAGGAAGTCATTCAGCAGATGCTGGCTAGCGGTAGCGCCTATTACTGCTATACCTCCAAAGAGGAACTCGACGCCTTGCGTGCCGAGCAGGAAGCGCGCAAAGAAAAGCCGCGCTATGACGGCAGGTGGCGGCCCGAGCCGGGAAAGCAATTGTCCGTCCCTCCTGCCGGTGTCTTCCCAGCGGTACGCTTCCGGAATCCCCACGAGGGGGTCGTGTCATGGAACGATCAGGTCAAGGGCCGGATCGAGTTTTCCAATGCAGAACTTGATGACTTGGTGATCGCCCGCGCCGACGGCACGCCGACGTACAATTTTTGCGTCGTGGTCGACGATTGGGACATGGGAATCACGCACGTCATCCGCGGCGACGATCACGTGAACAACACTCCCAGGCAAATCAACATTCTCCAGGCGCTCGGGGCAACTATTCCCACCTATGCCCACTTGTCGATGATTCTTGGCGATGATGGCGCCAAGCTATCAAAACGTCATGGCGCCGTGAGCGTCATGCAATACGACGAAGATGGCTTTCTGCCGGACGCGGTGATCAATTATCTCGCCCGCCTGGGCTGGTCTCATGGGGACGACGAAGTTTTCTCACGGGACCAATTGGTCCAATGGTTCGACCTCGACCACATTACCGCTTCCGCCGCGCAATTCAACACCGAGAAATTGCTTTGGCTCAACCAGCACTATCTCAAGGCAGCCCCGGCAGCGGATCTCACCGAAAAAGTGAGGAATCGCCTTTACGACCTTGGCATCGATTGTTCCGTTGGTCCAGATTTAACCACGGCCATCGCCCTTTATCAGGATCGCTGCAATACGCTTAATGCGCTTGCTGATGCGGTGGCCATCTTCTATACACCCGTCGCCCCATCGTCAGAATTTCTAGCTCAATATCTAAGCGATGAAGCGCTACCCGCGATCCGAGAATTTACACATCGGGTTAGTGACGTTGCATGGGAAATACCGGCAATTTCAGCGATGATCAAAGAAGTTGCTTCGAATCATGGGCTCAAAATGCCGAAGCTGGCGATGCCCCTGCGCGTGCTCCTGACCGGCCAAGCACAAACGCCTTCGGTCGACGCGGTTATTGCGCTCATCGGGCGGGAGCGGGTCAGCGCTCAGCTTTCCGCTTATCGCCAATAGGAATTAGCCTAGGAGGGGTTTACAAGGCCCCTGCCCCTCCCTATAATGCCGCTTCTTTCACGGTACTGGGGGTATAGCTCAGCTGGGAGAGCGCTTGCATGGCATGCAAGAGGTCAGCGGTT
>JAPUEC010000032.1 GCA_027492775.1 Rhodocyclaceae bacterium | reverse complement strand
GCAAGATAATCGAGCTTTACAGGGATGGCCGTCGGACTGCGAAGGAAGATGCGATCGCGGCAGATCCCATTGTCGGAGAACTGGTCATCAGCGACTGGTTTTACGGGAACTCGGCTGGCCGCCCATTGCGGGAGGCTTCATTGTTCGAAATCACGTCCGGTGGGTACAACCGCAAAGTTATCCCGCCCCTATTCGAGCCAACCATCCTGCGGATGAAAAAGGGCGATGGCGGCTTCGTTCTCCGCGGCTGGCAGATCAAGGCAGAACATCAGCCGGCCGGCGGCGCAGTTACTGAGTTTGCACAGGAATGGTGGGTGCGCCCCTGGGTTGGCAACAAAGACAACCCCGACTAGTAAAAAGTGAGGACCTCTTCATCGGCCGGACAAAGTAGTCGCCCAGCGACCTCCGGCGGCGTATCGGTGGAAAGCCATACGTCGTAATTGACCGGCTTTAAGACGGCCGGCATCCGATCATGGATTGGCGCCATCAGCTGGTTCGGCTCTGTCGTAATGATCGTGAAGGATTCGACGACCTCGCCGGTACTCTGCCGCGTCCATCGATCCCACAAACCAGCGATGCCAAGCAACTCGCCAGAGGCGGCAGCGAAGCGATATTTGCGCTTCTGCTTCTGTCCCGGGATCGCCGCCCATTCGTAGAACGCGGTTGCTGGCACGATGCAGCGGCGGCACTTGAAGGCATTGCGGAACGTCGGCAGTGTCGCAATGGTTTCTGCCCGAGCGTTGATCGCACGCACCCCCACTTTTTCGTCCTTTGCGAACCATGGGATGAGCCCCCAGCGCGCCGGGGTTGCCAAGCGCTGACCATCCAGATCGCGGATGATCGGCGGCCAATTGGTCGGGCAGACGTCATCGCTGATGAACGGCGCTGGATCCACCGAAAGGCGAAACTGCGCCCGCAGGCGTTGGGAGGTTTCCGAAAGGTCGAAGCGGCCACACATCCGGCGATGGTAGCAAAGGCGGTGCCTATGACAAAAACCGACCTTCACAATCGCGCTCTGTTCGATTTTTCGGACGAGGTTGATGCCTTCCTATCACCGAAGGCTCAATCCGGGATCTCTGTCGCGCGGATTTCGAGCTCGAGCGGCATCTTGTACCCGGCGTCGGTGAAATTGTGGATGACCTTGGTGAGAATCCAGTCAGTGTTATCGATCGCCGGTTTCCAACCCGAAACGCTCGCCGGCAGCTCCGGGAACAGCTCCGGCCGCGCACGTGCCAGGGTGATCGAAAACGTCGCCATGCCGCGCTGCAGCCGACGCCATTCCGCTCGCGCCGCCCGCAAAGCATTTTCCTTGCTGGCATAGACATGGCGTAACGTCTTGACGTTGTCGGCGCTGTGGCCCAGCGCGCTGGAGGGCTGGGATGCCGCCTTTTTTGCCGAATCCTTCGCAGCCAGCCGCTGCGCGCTCTTCTGCTTCTTTTCATCGTCGGCCTGGCCGTAGCTCACCTCGCCGGAGACGTTGAGATTCACATCCTTGTATTTCGCCGTGACGCCGATAAAGGCGCCCCGCGCGGCCTTGTTACCCTTGAGACGCTGCCATTCCTTCCGCGCCGCCTTTTGGGCCGCAGCACGGCTTTTGTGCGCCTTTTCGAGGTGCTTGAATTGGCCGGTGGTTGGTGGCGCTGGGGCGGGGGCCTTCCCCTTCTCCGCCGAATCCTCGGTCTTTCCCCAGGTCACTTCCCCCTTGATGGCCTTATGAGTGTCGTTGTAGGTCGCCCGCACGCCGGTATAAGTCTCGCGATCGGCGATGGAAAAATGGTGCTGGTCACCGACATGGCGTTCGATCTTCACCGTCGGCAGCGGCTTGCCGCTGGCGCTGATGCCGCCCGACGAGTTCATGAACAGGAGCTTGCCGTTCTTTACCGTCGTGAAGGCGTCGAATTGCTTGGCCAGGCGCGAGAGGAGATTGATCGACGACTCATTGGTCTGATCAATATGGTCGATGATCTTGCTGGCCAGCGCATCGGGGATCTGGGCTTCCAGGTCGTTTTCGTCCGCGATCGTTCTGACGATATCGCCCAGCTTCACCTCATGCCATGAGCGCTCACGCTGCGTTGAGAGCCCGCCGCGCAGATCGGCGCTTCGTGCGCGGATCGATAGCACATCGGGAGTGCCGGAATGCTCCACCTCATCGACGGTGTAGGTGCCTTTATCGACGAGGCCGCTGTCCTCAAACCCAAGGCTCAACTTGATCTCAGCGCCCCGTGGCGGCAAGTCCAGTTTCCCATCCGTATCGTCAAGCTGGATTTCCAGCTGATCGGCTTCGAACCCTTTGTTGTCGGTCAGCGTCAGGCTGATCAGGCGTCCGTCAAGCGAGGCGGTGATGTCCTTGCCATCGACGTCGAGCCGATAGATCGGCTTTGCATGCGGCTCCACCGCGAAGATATTCGGGACCGAAAGAGAGGAAACCCCGGGCAGGTTCATCACTTGAGGTTGAGCATGGAGAGCAGGTTCGACGAGACCTGACCGAGGAGGTCCGGATCGTCATCCACTCGCGTGAGTTTCAAGGAAAACTCGATTTTTCGCGGCGCGCCGTCCGCAAAGAAGACGCTATCGGTCTGGCTGAGTTCTTCGATGACGAACAGTCCATAGAATAGCCCGGTCCCCTCGATCAGCGGCCAGGCCTTCCCCTCGTCGGCCATCGACCGCAGGGCGGCCAGGCTGATCTTGCCGCCGGTGATTTCCGGGTAGAGCACGCCGGAGAGCGTGATCGTGTCGTCACCCGGTCCTGTGTATTGGCGTGCGGGCCGGCGCCCTACCCTGCTGACTGATGGGTGGCGCCACTGAATCTGACGCTGCAGCTGCTGATAGGGGATTGTGCGCAGGCCAAAAACGTACAGCCCGAGCGCCATCATCATCGATACCTGCGGAAATCCGAGCATGCCTACTCCCTGTCACTAAGCCGGCTGCGACTGCGCACCGCGCGCTTGGCCTCAATCTCTTCGATTTTCTTGGCGACGAGATCGGCCAACCCGGGCAAGTCAGTTCCAGGCGGAGCCTGCAGCGTGATCTGATAGACGTTGCCTCCAGAGCCCCCGCCCTGCAGTGCCGCCGGCGAGAGCGGCGGGCGCATGTCGAGTGGGATGCCGCTTGCCATGGCGCTGCCGCCGAGCATGACGCCGGCGCCGATGCCCGCGAGCTTCTTCGCCAATCCAGAAACGGCGCTCAGGGGGCCATCTTCGCCGCCGGCGAGGCCTTGTTCCAGCCCTTGCATGGTGAAGCCGCCGAGTTCGGCAAAGACGCGTGACGGCGAGTGGATGCCGAGCTTTTCCTTGAAGTAGCCAACCACCGCTTCCCCGGCGCCGCCAATG
>JAPUEC010000031.1:17597-25877 GCA_027492775.1 Rhodocyclaceae bacterium | reverse complement strand
CCGCGGCCCCCCGCTCCTGCTGCTCTCCCACGGCCAGGGTCTGCTCCGCGGCGCGCGGCGTATGCGGCGACGGCGGCGATGGTTCAGGGAGCGGTGGCAGCGGCACCGGCGGTGGCGGCGCGGGCGATGGCTCCAGCGGCGGTGGTTCGGGCGGTGGTGGCACCGGTGACGGCAGCGATGGCTCCGGGAGCGGTGGCGGTGGCACCGGCGATGGCGGTGCGGGCGATGGTTCTGGCGGCGGTGGTTCGGGCGGTGGCGGCACCGGCGATGGCGCCGGCAGCGGTGGCGGTGGGACCGGCGACGGCGGGGGAAGCGGTGGTGACGGCGGCGCTGGCACAGGTGGTGGCGGTACGGGCGACGGTTCAGGTGGCGGCGGCACGGCTGGTGACGGAACGGGCGCCGGCGACGGCAGCGATGGTTCCGGTAGCGGTAGTGGTGACTCGGGTGGCGGCGGCGACGCGGGCGCTGCAACCGATGGCGGTGGAACGGGCGAAGGCACAGGCGGCGGAAGCGGCGGCGCAAGCGCTGGGGACAACGGCGCTGGCACTGGCGGAGGCGGCGCCGGTAAGGATTCGTCCGGCGGCGGTTCAGGCCCGAGCGTTGGCGGTGCGGGCCGGCCCGGCGTCGAGATTAGTTGTGACGACGTGACGGCGGCGCGCGCCGAAGAGGAGCCGCGGGACCATCGGGCCGGCAACGCGCGGTTGATCGAGATCGGTCGCGATGGCGTGAAGATGGACGATCCATGCCAGAAGCGGCCAGGAGGGGACGACAAGTAAACGGGCGATTGCGCAGCTTATCCACGCGGCGATAAGGCCATTCAGCGTTAAGGCTGCGGCCGAAGGCGATGGCATTGGCGATCTTGATCCCTGCGGCGGTGAATGGCATCGCAACAACTTTCCAGCCGCTCCCGCCGTAAACCTTGCGGCGCATTCGCCCCCGTTCGTTCGCGCGCGCGAGGGCGCCCTCCCGGAAAAAAATTACCGGCCCTCCGATCCCCGACCCGTCTTTTTTACCCGGGGAGTACCGACTATCATCGCCGTCCGCGTGCCATCTTCTCGGGAATGGCGATTGCCCGCATTTTTCTCGACGGTTTTACTCCTTGAAGCCGCTTAACCGAGAAAGATCGCCATGGCCATCAACTTACTCAACACCCGCGGGTGTCCGCTGGACAAACAGCAATTCACCTGGAAAGACCTGGTTTCCAATCCCATCAGCAAACTCGACGACGACGCTTTCACCCGCGTCCGCGTCATCCTCATGAATGGCATCGAACTGGACGCCCTGCGCCTCAAGCAGATGCTGATCCGCATGCATGGCGCCGCCCGCGTGCCCATCGCCCAATTGATGCGCACCGAGCAACATCAGGCGACCATGATCAACTGGCTGATCTCAGCGGATCACTCGCCGCTGGAGACGACCATCGCCTACGAGCAGGTCGCGATCGAAGTCACCGCCTCGGTGGCCGAGAGCGAGCCCGATCCCTACCTCGCGCAAGGCTACCGCTTCGCCCTGCTCGAGGATTTCGACCATTTGTACCGCTATTCCGCCCTGCTCGACCGCCTGGAGGGCAAGGACGCCAACAACATCACCCAAGGCTATACGGACATCGTCCCCGGGCGGCCGACCCTGGTCCATCACCGGGCGCCGGAGAACGACCTGCTCGCTCCCTACGAGCGCTCGGCGGCGCTGATCAGCAAACTGCATGCGATCACCCTGGTCGGCGGCGAATACCAGACGCACGATTACTACATGAACATCGGCCCGCTCTTCGCCGATCCGCTGGCGCGCCAGCTTTACGCCGAAATCGCTTCGGTGGAGTCGCAGCACATCACCCATTACGGCGCCATGATCAACCCCGACGAAAGCCCGCTGGAAAAGCTGCTGCTGCACGAAGCCACCGAGGTTTTCAATTACCAGGCCTGTGTCGACCAGGAAACCAACCCGCGCCTCAAGGCGCTCTGGGAGCGTTTTCTCGATTACGAGCTGGGCCATCTCAATGTCGCAATGGACCTGTTCAAGGAAATCGAAGGTCGCGATCCGGCCGAAGTACTAGGCGACGGCAATCTGCCGGAAGGCGTGCAATTCCGCAGTCACCGCGAGTACGTGCGCCAGGTCCTGGAGACGGAGTCGTCGATGCGCAAGAACGGCACGGCGTTCGTCTCGCCCGAGCAGGAAGGAATGGCTTCCATCGCCTATCGCGACACGCTCAATGCCAGCGGTTCGCCCTCCCAGACGGTAGCGGAAAACTATCACTGGATCCCGGGCACCGAACTCAACCGCGCCGCCGCAGCCCTTTGAAAGGAATTTTTCATGGAAAACACCGTTTCCATCGGCCTGAACCGTACCGGCCTGCAGATGTCCCCGCTAAGCGGGGGCGATATTGTCCAATTCGCGGAGGCAAAAGCGGGCGATGCGCCGCCGGATCACGGCGCCTACACCGCGATGCATGTGCTGTACGCTGAAGAGGCGGACCGCATTGGCGCCGTGCCTATTCCCGGGACGCTGAAGGGGATGGCGACCACGGGCATCGCCAAATTTGCCGGCACCAAGCCGGAAGTCTTTATCGATAAGCTCGGAGAACGCCTCGCCTTCGAGCGCACCGGCACCCGGCTCTATGACGCGCTGATTTTGAAATGCCTGGCCCTGGCCTGCGTCAGCCCGGCGAACACCGACGCTGCGGCCGATGCGAGCGCCGCCGAAGATGGCATTACCGTGGCGCCCGTCAGCGGGGCCGTCGTCGACTTGGCCATGCTCCGGCGCATCCGCGACGACGAACGTGAGCATTTCGAATTGGTGCGTGACGCCTTGACCGCGCTCGGGGCCGACCCGACCGCCATTACGCCTTGCGCCGACGTGGCGGCGGTGATGTCCCTCGGCCTGATGCAGACGCTGACCGATCCCAGGACCAGCCTGCCGCAATCGCTGAATGCCATTCTGACCGCCGAATTGACGGACAACGCTGGTTGGGAATTGCTCATTACCTTGGCCAATGACCTCGGCCACAAGGACTTGGTGCAGAA
The DNA here is from genome assembly GCA_027492775.1 of Rhodocyclaceae bacterium. Classification (GTDB taxonomy): domain Bacteria; phylum Pseudomonadota; class Gammaproteobacteria; order Burkholderiales; family Rhodocyclaceae; genus UBA1934. Next base: position 22,857 of record JAPUEC010000031.1, on the reverse strand, counting down.
ATTCGCCGTCGCGCTCGAAAACGAAAGTACGCATCTCGCCACCGTGCGGCAATGGCTGGAAAAAGCGGTGCTCGAAGAGGCGAGATAAGTGCGGCGCTGAAGCAAGCAGGCATAAAAAAACCCGATCCGGCAAAGGATCGGGTTTTTGTTTTTACGGAAGGCGTCGTTCAACGCCCGCCGGCATCAGGGACAGGTGCTGTCGATAATGTAGTAGTTGGTGCCGGTCTGACGCAGCTTGCTGGTGTAGAAGGTGTTGTACATCCCCATCTTCTGCGCTGAACCGTTGGCGTAGGCGTAACCGCCGCTGGCGTAGGCACGGCCGGCGGAGACGTGGGCGTAGTTGGTCGCGTTGAAGCATGCGCCTGCCGTGGTCGTCGTCGTGGTCGTAGCCGTCGTCGTCGTGGTCGCGGTTGCCGTAGTCGTCGTGGCGGTGGCCGTGGTGGTCGTGCCGCCAGCCGTCGTCGTGGTCGTGGCACCGGTCGTGGTGGTGGTCGTGCCGCCACCCGCAACACGGAGGTTGTTGTCGAAGAAGAACTTCGTCACGTAAACCGGGTAATTGACGTGAGTGTAATCGACATACATGCCGCCACCGCTGCCGCCAGCGCCTGCGGGCCAGGCGTGGCCCATGCTGGTAGCCTGGACCCGCGAGACGCGGACCTTGCCGTTGGCGTCGGACCAGAGGCGGCCGGTGCTGTTGGTTTCGGTGAAGGTTCCGGCGTTCGTATTGGCGCCGTACAGGGCCTTCATGCCGTCTTCGTTACCCTGGTCATGCGAGGGGTCGACGATGGAGTCGGAAGTGCCGTTAACCACCGAGGTGACCTGGGTGGCGAAGTAGCTCGCATAGCTGCCCGCGGCGGTGCGGCAGTTGCTGGCGATCTGGGAAGCGGTCTGGGCGTTCTTGGAACCGACACCGGCGTTGGACGGCGTATTGAACACCGGAGCGGCATTCAGGCCGACGCCGGCGAAGTAGTCGGGCGCCACGCACAGCAGGTCGGCCGCCAGGCCGCCGCCGGAGGAAAGGCCGGTGACGTAGATCTGATTCGGGTCGATATCGAGGTTGGCACGCGCCTTGACCGAGTCGATCAGCTTCAGGAGCACGCCTTCGTCACGGGTGGAGCGGGTGTGGTTGCTACCAAACCAGTCCCAGCAGCCGGAAACGCTGCGCGTGGACGAGGTGCCGGAGGGAACGGTCGGCGCGACGATGACCATACCGTATTGCTCGGCCGTGGTTTCCCAGTTGAATTTCTTGTTGATGACGTTGCCGCTCGCGGTCTGGGCGCAGCCATGCAGGGTCAGCATCAGCGCGCGCTTGCCGTTCTTGACGGCCGGTGCGGCATTGCTCGGGACGTACACGTAGGCGTCCTGCAGGGTCGGTGTGCCGTAGGTGGCAGTTTCCTTGACCCAGGTGCCGGAACCGGGAGTGAGCGCCTGGGCGGACAGGGCCGTCGTCAGCAGCAATGCGGCGGGCAGCGCCTTGAGGGCAAATCGTTTCATTGTTTCTCCTTGTTTATGGCTTGTGATGCAGAAGTCGTCGATCCGGCGGGCATTATAGGGACGCAAGCCATGACGCGAGACTAGGGATTTCCCCAATAGACCCGCCCCCTTGCTTCATGAGGATGGCTTGAATTCGCCCTGGCGGAAAGCCGCTTAGTCGGCGCTGTAGACGTGGGTAACACGTTCGCCGTGGTGTTTGCTGCGATACATCGCCTGGTCGGCGCACTCCAGCAGTTCGGAGATGGTGGCGCCGTGATGCGGATAGATGGCAATGCCGATGCTGGCGCCGAGGCCGAGTTCGCGCGCTTCGATACGCAGTGGAACGGCGATGGCGTCATGGATCTTGTCGGCGACCTGGAGCGCCACTTCGACATCGGTAATTTCGCGAAGCAGAACGACGAACTCGTCGCCGCCGAGACGCGCCACCGTGTCCGTATCCCGCACGACGGTGCGCAGGCGGGCAGCGACCGTTTTGAGTACCAGATCGCCGGTGGCATGCCCGTGAATGTCGTTGATCTGCTTGAACCCGTCGAGATCGAGCAGCACAAGCGCGCATTGCCGATTGTTACGGGTGGCCGCAAAAATGGCCCGCTCGATGCGATCCTCGAGCAGGCGGCGATTGGGCAATTGCGTCAGGGCGTCATGGAATGCGAGATGCCGGTAACGCTCCTCCGATTGCACGCGGCTGGTTATATCGCTCGAGACACCGTGATAGCCGATGAAGCGGCCGTCATCGTCGAAGAGCGGATTGCCGCTGACGGTCATCCACCGTTTCTGCCCATGGGGCGTAGTCACGGGATAGACGAGGTCTCTGAAAGGCTCATGGCGTTCCAGCACGGCCCGGTGCTCTTCCCATTCCTGCGTCGACATCTCGCTCAGAATGCGCAAACCCCACCGCGTCCGACCCAGGTATTCCGAAAGCGGGATGCGCCCGAGAATCTCGTCCTTGCCGTCGAACTTGGTGAAGCGGAAATTCTCGTCCTGCTCCCAGTAGATATCCGACGAAATCTTCACAAGTTCGCGGAAGCGCCGTTCGGAAAGGCGGAGCGCCGCCTCGGTCGCCCGTTTTTCGGTGATGTCGGAGATCACCCAAACGGTTCCGGCGCGAAGATTGAGCGCGTCCACCGCCCTGCCGACCGCATTCGCCCAGAACAGCGAACCGTCCGCCCGTTTGAGTTGCATCACTTGCTGAAACGACTGCCCGCTGGCGATCACCGGGTTGGACTCCTCGACCAGCGCCCGCCACCGCGCCCGGTTCGGATGCCAGCACGCCGGCTCCATGCCCTTCAGCGCTTGCAGCGAATAACCGAGTAACTCCCCGAAACGTCGGTTGCACTCGACGGTGTACTCGGGCTTGGGTTTGATGAAGACGATGCCCTCGCCCGCCGATTCGAGAATCACCTGGTGCTGCAGCAACAATTCGTGGCTGCGATGCTGGTTGGCGATGGCGCCGACGAGGATACGGTAATGGACTTGATAGGCGAGTAGCACAACGGCGCTGATGGCCACAGTGCCGAGGCCGAAGAACACCGCCAGATGGTCATCGCGGGCCAGTTGCGCGACCGCCAGCGGCAGCACCAGACCAACGCCGAAGGAGAAAAAGGTTTTTTTGCTGGCAACCAGCGTACTGGCGCTGGTGACGAGAATGACCGTAATGCAAAAGAAGATCGCGTATTCATAGCCGGGCACCGGCAACCAGGCGAGCAAACCCCATCCCAGGCCAGTCAGCCCCAGGATCAAGGCATAAGCGCTCTCCCAGCGGTGGATCTGCCGGGCATCGAAACGGCGATCGAACTGGTATTTATAGCCCAGCCGCAGCAGCGACAACGCGGCCATCGCCGAAAACCAATACCCCAGTAAGGCCAGGGGCGCGCGCCCGTAAAGCCAGCCCACGACCGCGGCGCATCCCAGCAAGGTGACCGAGGCGACAATGGCGGCGGTATCGACCAGATGATGCAGGCACTCGATCCGCACCCTCGCCCCGATCGACGATTCCTGATCCTGCGGCAGCGGCGCGTTGATCCTGACCATTCGCTCCACGATAATTGTTGTGCTGCACAATTATCGCCGCACATGACGTCGGTGAATAGTGCATGGCGCCGGGCGGTAAAATCCGGGGATGCGTGTCAATTCCGAACCTCCATCGCCCCCATATCGCGGCCGATTCGCACCTTCGCCCACTGGGCCGCTTCATTTCGGTTCGCTGGTCGCCGCGCTCGGGAGCTATCTCGACGCCCGCCAGCACGGCGGCGAGTGGCTGGTCCGCATCGAGGATGTCGACACGCCGCGCAATATCGCGGGTGCGGCCGACGATATCCTCCGTACGCTGGAGCGGTTCGGCTTTCAATGGGATGAAGCGGTGCTCCGGCAAAGCGGTCGTCTGGACGCCTACGCCGACGCGTTGGCACAGTTGCGCCACCAAGGCGACGCCTATGGATGCGCTTGTTCCCGCAAGGAAATCGCCGATTCTTCCACCCGGCCCGCCATCGACGGGGGCCTGGTTTACCCCGGGACTTGTCGCCCGGGCGTGGCGGAGGGTGCGGCACGCGCCTGGCGACTGCGTGTAGACGCTGGCGAGACGGCTTTCGAAGACCGCTTGCAGGGGCGAGTCGCACAATACCTGGAGCGCGACGTCGGCGATTTTGTCCTGCTACGTGCCGATGGCCTTTACGCCTACCAGTTGGCGGTCGTGGTTGATGACGGCGTCCAGGGCATCACCGATATCGTTCGCGGCGCCGACTTGATTGCCTCGACGCCCCGGCAAATCTGGCTGCAGAAGAAACTTGGCCTACCGACACCGCGCTATGCGCACCTGCCGGTCGCCACCAACCCCGCGGGTGAGAAGCTCTCGAAACAGACGCTGGCGCGGGCACTGGATGCCGGGCACCCCGCTGCGGAGCTGGAACGTGCGCTCGCCTTCCTCGGCCAGCAGCCTCCGCCCGGGAGCGACCGCATGCCCTTGACCGAACTTTGGGCATGGGCGTGCTTGCATTGGCGCTTTGCGGCGATTCCCCGCCAGACCGCCATCGTCGCGGCTTAAGACGTGTTCCCAATCAGCCGGCGGATTGCGTTGGTCGGCAGGCGAGGGGCTGTCAGGCCGCAGGGCGGCGTTGCCGCTCGCTTGCGTGGAACAACCATGCGGCGCTCGCAGGCGCCTTGTACCGCCGCCTGCCAATCCATCGTGCAACCGTCGCTGGATTGTGAGCACGCCCCTAAGCCATTTCGCCGGGCTTGTCCTCGTCGGATCGCCAATGGCGCGGGCCGTATCCGGCAAGCCCGACCAAAAGGCGCACCAAACCGTAGCTGACCCAGCGCCGAAAGCGCGAATGCCAGCTCAGGCGCTTGAGATCCTCGCGGCGCAATTCCACCGCGCCATCCGCAATCGCCGCTAACAGGCTGGCCCGAAGTTCGCCGGCGAGTTTGCGGTCGCGGACGGCGACATTCGCCTCCTTGGCCAAGAGCAGGCTGAAAGGGTCGATATTGGACGAACCGACGGTCGCCCAATCGCCGTCAATGACCGCCACCTTGGCGTGAAGGAAGCTCTTGCGGTATTCGAAGACGCGGACGCCCTCGTCCAGCATGGCGCCGTAGAGCGCCTGGGTGGCGTAGTGCAACAGGAGGTGATCGCTACGCCCCTGGAGGAGGACGACCACATCCACGCCGCGGCGCGGGGGGGGGGGGAGCAGCCCCCCCACAACGCCTCCCGGGCGGGTGAGTAACGGGGGGGTCCTGGGATGGGCCCTGGGGGCGGGGGCGAGCGAGGAGT
>JAPUEC010000031.1:0-17587 GCA_027492775.1 Rhodocyclaceae bacterium | reverse complement strand
GGATGCCGGGGAGAAAGTAGGCGTTGGCGATCAGGACTTCCTCGGTGGCGGCGTCGATCGCTTCGATGTACGCATCGGCGATGTCGTTGCGGTGGCGGATGTTGTCGCGCGCCAAGTAGGCCGCAGCCTGTTCTCCGCGCACGCGCAGCGACGGCCGGAGCGGCTTTTGCAGCCGGTAGCGCCGTTTCATGTTGACCCAGGAGACGATTTCCCACATGCGGACCATGGCGGCATGGAGTGGAGCCAACACCGGGCCTTCGATGCGGACCGCGAAATCGAAACGCGGGCCGAGGTCGGCCGGGGCGTTGTCGTCGTCGACGATGTTGATGCCGCCGACGAAGGCGATTCTGGCATCGATGGCGACCAGCTTGCGATGCAGGCGGCGCAGGCGATAACGCCGGAAGCGGAAGCGCGCGAGTTCGGGTCGGTAGAGCATGGCTTGAACGCCCGCCGCAGTGAGTTCGGGCTGGAATTCGGTCGCGAAGGACGCCGCGCCGAAACCGTCGACCAGCACCCGCACCGTCACCCCGCGCCGGGCAGCGGCCTGGAGGGCGCGGCTGACGGCGCGCCCGATTACGTCGTCGGCGAAAATATAGCTTTCAAGATGGATTTCGCGCCGCGCGGCGGCGATGGCGGAGAGCAGTGCGGGAAAGTACTCGGCGCCCGAGCGGAGCAGGGTCAGCCGGTTGCCGGGCAGGAATTCAATCGCCATGACGCAGCAGGTGCGCCGAGAGCGCCGCATGGTCCGAGATCTTCGACCACGGCGGACCGTAATGCACGGAACTACTTTCGATGTGGAAGCCGCGAACGTAGATGCGGTCAAGGCGAAGCAGCGGTACGGCGCAGGGGAAACTCTTTACCGGGCGGCCGGCGACACCGCAGAAAACTTCGATCAAGCCCAGGCGCTCGGCAAGCAGATTGTCGGCGCTGTTGCGCCAATCGTTGAAATCGCCGGCGATGATGAGCGGCGAGTCCTTATCCGTCAGATCTTCGAGATAATCGGCCAGCGCCGTCATCTGTCGCCGCCGCGAGCGGCCGAAGAGCGAAAGATGCACGCAAACGCAATGGGCGATGCTTTGATCCGGCAGTTGGATACGGCAATGCAACAAGCCGCGCCGTTCGAACTTGAGGTGGGTGACATCCTGGTTGTGGATATCCAGGATCGGAAATCTGGAGAGGATGGCATTGCCATGATGGCCATGGTCGGCGATAACATTGCGCCCATAGGCCGTCGATTTCCAGACCTCCTCCGCCAAAAATTCGTGCTGCGGCGTCGCCGGCCAATTGGCATGCCGCTCGGAATGCCCCACATGTAATCCCTGCACTTCCTGGAGAAAGACGATATCGGGATCGAGATGGCGCAGCCGCTCCCGAAGTTCATGCACCATCATCCGCCGGTTGAATTGCGAAAACCCCTTGTGGATGTTGTAGGTGGCGATGTGGAGCGTCGGCGCCGTCATGTCTCAGGAGACCGCCAGCATCCGGTCGAGTGCCAGCTTGGCCAGTTTGGCCTCGTGCGGCGGTACATGGATGGCGTTGACCACCCTGCCTTCCGCCAGATTTTCCAGCGTCCAGGCCAAATGCTGCGGATCGATGCGCTGCATGGTCGAGCACATGCAGAGCGTCGTCGCCATGAACTGGACGATCTTGCCTTGGGGCAGCACTTCCTTGGCCAGCCGGTCGACCAGATTGAGTTCGGTACCGACCAGCCAGCGCGTACCGGCCGGTGCTTCCTTGATGGTCTTGACGATGTACTCGGTCGAACCGACGTAATCGGAATTGACGCAGACCTCGAAGTTGCATTCCGGGTGCGAAATGACGATTCCGTCCGGGTACTTGGCGCGGAAGTCGTCGATATTGCGCTTCTGGAACATCTGATGGACCGAGCAGTGGCCCTTCCAGAGCAACAGCTTCGCTTTGCGGATCTGGTCTGCGGTCAAGCCGCCGTTTTCGAGGTCGGGGTCCCAGACCATCATCTCATTGTGCGGAATGCCCATCTGGTGCCCTGTCCAGCGTCCGAGATGCTGATCTGGGAAGAAGAGAATTTTCGGCCGACGGGCGAAGGCCCATTCGGCGATGGTGCGGGCATTGCTCGAGGTGCAGACGATACCGCCGTGCTCGCCGCAGAATGCCTTGAGATCGGCGGCGGAGTTGATGTAGGTGACCGGCGTGACTTCCTCTTCCGTCTTGAGGACGGTATTGAGTTCGCGCCAGCAGCGCTCGACCTTGGCGAGATTCGCCATGTCGGCCATCGAGCAGCCGGCCGCAAGGTCGGGAAGGATGGCGGTCTGTTCCGGCTTGGACATGATGTCCGCCACTTCCGCCATGAAGTGGACGCCGCAAAAGACGATGTATTCGGCATCGGTTTGCGAGGCCAGCCTTGAAAGCTTCAGCGAATCACCGGTCAGGTCGGCGTACTGATAGACGTCGGCACGCTGGTAGTGGTGGCACAACAGCACCGCCTTCTTGCCGAGCTTGGCGCGGGCGGCGCGAATGCGCTCGTGGCAATCCTCGTCGGCAAGGGTATTGAAGGAATCGAATGAAATTACGGACATGAGCATTCTGCTAAAGACAGGCTGGAGAAAAGACCGCGACGCGCTCGCGCCGCAGCCTTACGATTGTACCCAGGGCAACCCGGCGCGGCGCCAGCCGCCAACCGTATTGCGATGATTGTTGGCATCCTTGTCACCCTCGAATCCTTCGAGGATGTTGTAGCAAGCTGCGAACCCGGCCTCGGTGGCGAGCCGCGCCGCCTGGTCCGACCGGGCGCCGCTGCGGCAAAGGAAAAAGAGCGTCGATTCGGCATCGACCTGCTGCTTGAGCTGCTGGATGAAGTTCTCGTTGCGTGCCATGCCCGGGTAGCGCAACCACTCCACCTCGACCGCGCCGGGGATGCGGCCCACCCAATCCAGCTCGGCGCGCGTGCGGACATCGACCAGGCGAGCGCCTGGCGCCGATTCGAGAACAGCAAACGCTTCAGCCGGCGTCAGCGCGCCGGCGTAAGGAAGGCCCAGCGCCTTGCCGCGCGCAGCGGCCAATGCCAAAGTTTCGGATAGTTTGCCCATGGACAGGTGTTCTACAATCAGGATTCACTTATACCTAGTATAAAGCAGCCATGGCCGACGACCACCATCCTCCCACCGCTTCCGAACGACTCGATGAAGCGATGCGCGCGACCTGGATCAGCGCCGCTATCAATCTGCTCATGACCGTGGCCCAGATCGTGGTGGGCTGGATCGCCAACTCGCAATCGCTCATCGCCCACGGTCTCCACTCTTTCTCGGACCTGCTTTCGGACTTCTTGGTTCTCTACGCCAGCCGCGAAGGCGCCAATCCCGCCGACGAGGGGCATCCTTACGGCCATGCACGGTTCGAGACTGCAGCCACCCTTGTTCTCGGCTTTTCGCTGGCCGCCATCGGCGGTGGCATCCTTTGGGAGAGCGCGCTTCGCCTCCAACATGTCGAAGCCCTGAAGGAAGTGCAATGGCCGGCATTCTGGGTGGCGGTAGCGACGGTCGTGGCCAAGGAAGGGCTGTATCGCTATCTCATTCGGGTCGCCGAGCGACTGCGCTCTCAACTGCTGACGGCCAACGCCCTGCATACTCGCGCCGACGCCGCCTCGGCGCTGGTCGTCGTCGTCGGGATCGGTGGCGCATTATTGGGCTGGCGCCTGCTCGACCTGCTCGCGGCGGCACTGATGGGTTTCATGATCCTGCGCATGGGCCTGGAACTGGCGTGGGGAGCATTGCGTGAATTGATCGATACCGGCCTCGATACCGCCCAAGTGGTTGCGATCCGCGAGACGGTGGTCAGCACGCCCGGCGTGGTCGGCCTGCATGAACTGCGGACGCGCCGCATGGCGCACCAGGCGCTGGTCGATGCCCATGTCCAGGTGGACGGCCGCATCAGCGTCTCGGAAGGACACCGCATCGCCGAGGAAGTGCGCAAACGCGTGCTCAAAGAGCACGCCGAGGTGCTCGATGTTCTGGTTCACATTGATCCGGAACAGGACTTCGAACCGGCCATCAATCAAATCGCCATGCCCGAACGCGAAACGCTCCTCATCCATCTGCGCCCGCTGCTGGAGGGACTGCCCGAACCGGAGAAAATCGTCCTTCATTACCTTGGCGGAAGGGTGGAGGCGGAGATCTTCCTCGATCACCGCTTCTTCGGCGACGCTGCGGCGCTGCAGACGGCCGAGCAGGCATTGAAGAGGCAGTTGGTCGGGCACCCGTATTTCCGCTCAATTTCGCTCAATTTATCAAACGCACCGATTTAGTGCGTCATGACGCCCAAATCGCACCGATTTGGTGCGCACAATCTTCCCCCGAAACCCCTATCCCATTGTGGCAAAATGAAGAACTTTGAATCGCCTTCGTGGCACGTTTTCTGCTTTTTTGCGTGCTCAAAGATTATTTGACTTCCCGCCGGCGCCGCCGGCCCTCTTTAGGAGATTGTTCGCTATGGCGACCCCGCAAGACGTTATGAACATGGTCAAGGAAAACGACGTCAAGTTCGTCGATTTCCGCTTCACCGACACGCGCGGCAAAGAGCAGCACGTTACTGTTCCGGTCAAGGCGTTCGATGAAGATAAGTTCGAAAACGGCCACGCTTTCGACGGTTCCTCGATCGCCGGCTGGAAGGGCATCCAAGCCTCCGACATGCTGCTCATGCCGGACGCCAACGCCGCCTTCATCGACCCATTCTTCGATGAAACCACCCTGGTCATTTCCTGCGACGTCGTCGATCCCGCCGATGGCCGTGGCTACGACCGCGATCCGCGCTCCATCGCCAAGCGTGCCGAGGCCTATCTGAAGTCCTCCGGCATTGGCGACACCGCCTACTTCGGCCCGGAACCCGAATTCTTCATTTTCGACTCCGTCGAGTGGAACACGGACATGTCCGGCTGCTTCGTCAAGATCAATTCCGAGGAAGCCGCCTGGGCTTCCGGCGAAAAGCTGGATGGCGGCAACACCGGCCACCGTCCTGGCGTCAAGGGCGGCTATTTCCCGGTTCCGCCGGTCGACAGCCTGCACGACATCCGTTCGGCCATGTGCACGAATCTGGAAGCCATCGGCATCCCGGTCGAAGTGCATCACCACGAAGTCGCCACCGCCGGCCAGTGCGAAATCGGCACCGTATTCAGCACCCTGGTCAAGCGCGCCGACTGGACGCAAATGCTGAAGTACGTGGTGCACAACGTTGCCCACCAGTACGGCAAGACCGCTACCTTCATGCCCAAGCCCATCGTTGGCGACAACGGCTCCGGCATGCACGTGCACCAGTCCATCTGGAAGGACGGCAAGAATTTGTTCGCCGGCGACGGCTATGCCGGCCTGTCCGAGTTTGCGCTCTACTACATCGGCGGCATCATCAAGCACGCCAAGGCCCTGAACGCGATCACCAACCCGGGCACCAACTCCTACAAGCGTCTGGTCCCGCACTATGAAGCTCCGGTGAAGCTGGCTTACTCCGCCAAGAATCGATCCGCTTCCATCCGTATCCCGTTCGTGGCTTCCACCAAGGCACGCCGTATCGAGACCCGCTTCCCGGACCCGATCGCCAACCCGTACCTGTGCTTCTCCGCGTTGATGATGGCTGGCCTGGACGGCATCCAGAACAAGATTCACCCGGGAGATCCGGCCGACAAGAACCTCTACGACCTGCCGCCGGAAGAGGATGCAAAGATCCCGACCGTCTGCGCCAGCCTCGACGAAGCACTGGCTGCGCTGGACAAGGACCGCGAATTCCTGACTCGCGGCGGCGTCTTCTCCAACGACTGGATCGATGCTTACATCGACCTGAAGATGGAAGAAGTGAACAAGGTCCGCATGACCACCCACCCGGTGGAATTCGACCTGTACTACAGCTGCTGATCCGGCTCTGCGATCAAAAAGGACGGGCTTGCCCGTCCTTTTTTTGTCCACCAATCGGCCGTCATGTCGTTATACACTGTGCTGCGAAACTGACAGGAAGGCCATCATGAAGCAAACATTCATTGCGCTGATGCTGCTCACCGGCACCTATGCCGCCCAAGCGCAAGGCGGCACCATTTACAAGTGCACCAGCCCGGACGGTGCCATCATCATCTCAAACACCAAGATGGACAAAAATTGCAAGGCGGTGGTTAGCGGCCCCGACAACGCCCTGCCTGCCCCCAAGGCCGGAAAGGCCGCGGCCAGCCCCACGCCGTCCGGTTTCCCCAAGGTGCCGGAGGAGGCGCAAAAGGCGCGTGACACCGACCGCAAGCGCATCCTCGAACAGGAACTCGCCGCCGAGCAGAAGAATCTCGAGCAAGCGAGAAAAGAACTCGCCGAGCAGGAAGCCGTCCGCGGCGGCGACGAAAAGAACGCCCAGAAAGTGATCGACCGCATCCAGCCTTATAAAGACCGTGTCGCGCAACATGAACGCAACATCGCGGCGATCAACAAGGAATTGTCCGGAAACAAGTAGCAGGTGCGTAAGGGGTTATAATCCCCAAGTCATACCGGCAAGGGGTTGGTTCATGAAAAAACTAGGGCTCGCGATCCTGCTTTTATGCTTGGGTTGCAATGCATATGCACAAGCCAACGATCCGTTGAGGGCTGCCAAAGCGGCCCTGGCTGGCGGACAGCCCGCAAAGGCGGTGGAAATTCTCCTTCCGCTCGAAGCCGAGCGCGCCGGCAACCCCGCCTACGATTACCTGTTGGGTCTGGCACGTCTCGACTCCGGAGATCCCGAGCGGGCGGTCTTTGCGCTGGAAAGAGTCCTGGCGGTCGAACCCGGCCATGCGCAGGCACGGGCGGAAATCGGCCGCGCCTATCTCCAATTGGGTGAGCGCGACGCTGGCATCAAGGAACTCGAATCCGCGCGCAAAATGGATGTTCCGGAAGAAGCCCGGCGAACCATCGGCAATTATCTGAATGCTTTCGGCGCCGGACCGACCCGCCTTTCCGGCTACCTCGAAGCCAGTCTTGGCTATGACTCCAACGTCAATTCCGGTGTATCCGGCAGCCGCATGGCCATCCCGGCGCTTGGCAATCTCGAATTCGAACTTTCGCAAAATGGACGGAAGTTGGCGGATTCCTTTGGCACGCTTAGTGGCGGTATCAATGTCGCCCATCCTCTGGCTCAGGGCTGGTTCCTGCTTGGTAGCGGCGCCTTCAGTCAGCGCCTCAACAGCGAGCATGCCCGCTTTGATACGCGCAACTTCGACGGCAATATCGGCTTGCGCTATGCCGCCGGCGCCAATGCCTTCACCTTCGGCCTCCAGGCGCAAGCTTTCGATGTCAAGGAACAACGCAATCGCGACGCACTTGGCTTGGTCGCGCAATGGCAACATCAGCTGGATGCGCAAACCCAGATCAGCGCCTTTGGCCAATTTGTTCAATTGCGTTATCCGGACCAGGGATTCCGCGATGCCGACCGTAGCATCGTCGGCCTGGCCTACGCAAAGGTCTTGCAAGGCGGCTGGACCCCCTCGTTCTATGCCAGCGTCTACGGCGGCGGAGAAAAGGAACAGAAATCCGGCGTGCCTCATTTTGGCCACACGCCGTGGGGTATCCGCTTCGGTGGGCAACTCAAGCCATCCAGCACCATGACCTGGTTTGCCCATGCGTCCTACGAGCACCGTCGTTACGGCGGCAGCGACCCGCTATTTCTCGTTCGCCGCAACGACAATCAATGGGATCTGCGCCTTGGGCTGAACTACGAGCCTTATCGTTACTGGACCATATCGCCGCAGATCAGCCAAACCCGTAACGACTCGAACGTTGCCATCAACGATTATTCGCGGACGGTTTTCTCGATTTCCGTCCGTCGTGACTTTTAAGTTGGAGAGTGCCAAATGGATACTCCTTCCCTGACCTTGCGTCGCCTGGCCATTCTCATCGCCGCGGCTTATTCCCCGTGCCTCTTGGCCAGCCCTGCGGCGCGCATTGAATTCGCCACCGCCGAACCGGTCATCGTCGGCGCCGATGGCCGTCAGCGCCCCGCTCTCAAGGGTGAGCAAATCGTCCCGGGCGACCGCATCCTGACGCGTGCCGGACGTGCGCAACTCGCTTTTGCCGATGGCGCCTTCGTCTCCTTGCAGCCGAATACCGATTTCGGCGTCACCGAGTACAACTTCAAGGGCAGCAACGACGGCACGGAGAAGAGCGTGCTTTCCTTGCTCAAGGGTGCACTGCGCACGGTCACCGGCATGATCGGACGCAGCAAGCGCGATGCTTACCTGATGACCACACCCACGGCGACCATCGGCATCCGGGGCACCGGCGGCCGTATCCAGGTCAACGAAAACGGTACATTCGTCGCCGGGACCAGCGGCACCTGGTTCCTCTCCACCCCCGGCGGCAGCATCGACATCCCTCCGGGAACGACCGGCTTCGCCGGGCCTAATGGCCAGAATCCGCCAACAACGATTTCCGGCGGTCCCAGCACACCGCCTCCGGGCACGGGCGGCAACCCGCCGGGCACTTTGGTAATCGGCAATGAGATCACCCCGGAAGGGACCCCCGTCGTGCTTCCTCTGGCACCCTCCGGCGGCACCATGGCCGACGGCTCCGGCTATCAAGTGGCTTATGCCCAAGCTGGTTCGCCCACCTTCGCCGGATCGATGGCGACCTTTTTGAACGGAACCCAACTCTCAACTTTCCAGGACTCGACCTTTACCCAGTCGGTCGGCGGAGCGCTGGTGAAAGAATCCGGCAATGACGGGATTATCGGGTGGGGACGCTGGACCGAAGGAACCGTAAACTTAAATGGCTCTCCCATTTCGCTTGGTGCCAACGATGGTCTGCATTACGTAGTCGGCATGCCCACGGCTTCCATGCCAACTACGGGCTCGGCAATTTATAACGTTATCGGGAAAACTTCCCCGACGGATATCTCTGGCGTTCTACCACCGGGAACCCTAGTCAACCTTGGCATGTCAGTGGATTTTTCCAGCGCGATGATCAGCATGAATGTTGCGATCAACATGAGCGGGCAAGCTTATGCGGTAAACGGCTCTTTCTCAGCCAGTCCCACATTTTCGTACACTGGACTAACGGGCTCTTCCGGCGCTTGCAACGGAAGCGGCTGCACCGGTTCGGTTTTCGGTTCATTTTATGGAAGCAATGCGGAACGGGCCGGAGTGGCCTATAAGATTACCGATAACAATACTTTCAAGTCCTTTGTCGGCGCAGCCGCATTGACGAAAAACCCACCACCGCCGTGACGGAGGATTTGCGGCTCGAACAGATCCGCAACGCACTGGAAGCAGGCACTCCCGAAGTTGCGCGGCGCCTGGCCGACGAACAGCTCCGCCAGTGTCCGAATGACGCCGAAAGCTGGTTTTTGTCGGGCGTCGCTCTCGAACGCAGTGGCCGTTTGCTGGCCGCCCGCCGCGCTTGGCTCCGCGCCGTCCGTATTGATCCTCGACATTTGCAGGTGCATTTCGCGCTTTCCCACGTCTGCCTCGGGCTCGGATTGAAAGAAGAAGCCCTGGCCTTTTGTGAAAAAGCGCTGGCGCTGGCGCCAACAAACCCCCAAGCCATGACACACCTGGGCATCGCCAGGGAAGCGCTCGGCCAGACCGAAGCCGCTCTGGCGGCCTATGATGACGCGCTCCGCCCCGAGCCTGGATTCGCGGCGGCATTGCAAAACCGGAGCGCTTTGCTCGGCACGCTCGGGCGCCGTGATGAAGCCAGGAGTGCCTGGCGCAGTTTCTGTGAACACCATCCCTCCAACGCGCTGGCCTGGCGGGGGCTTGGAGAGGCTTGCCTGCTTTGCGACGATCCCGATGGCGCCCTCATCGCCTTCCAAAAGCTACTTTCGCTCGCCTCCCCGCCCGGTCCTCCATTCGTTTCAGCGCTGCTCGGTGCAGGCACCGCACAAGCACTGCTGGAGCGCTTTGATGCCGGTCAGGCGCTGTTCGACGAAGCGACTCGTTGCTCGCCCGACGCCGTACGGCAATTTCGGAGGCGCATTTATGCCTCCGAGTATGCGCCCGGCACTTCGCTTGATGCCCGAGCCATCTTCCTCCTCCACCAGTACGAACGCCTTGAGCGCTGCGACTGGAAAACCCGTGAACACTTCCTTCAGGTCTTCGATCGGCTTGTCCGGACGGCGGACCCTCCGTTGCACGACCGCGCCCTTGGCTTCCGCGCCATGGCCGTCGGCCTTGCTTCGGAAACCCAGCTGGCGCTGGCTCGCCAGATTGCCGATGGTTTTGCCGCATGCACTCCCATCGACCGCCCCCCCCGCAGCCAGGAACTGCCGCTCAATATCGGCTATGTCTCCACCGACTTTCGCAACCACGCCAGCAGTCTACTCATACATCGACTGCTCCCCATGCACCGGCGCGACCGGTTTCGCGTTCATGCCTACGCCATCGGGCCCGCGACGATGGATTCGATGCGCAAATCCATTCAGCAGGGGGCCGACGTATTCACCGACCTCTCGGCGCTGGATGACGATGCCGCGGCCCGGCGCATTGCCGATGATGGAATCGACATCCTGATCGACCTGGCTGGCTACACCGACTATTGCCGGCCCGGACTTTTTGCCCGGCGGCCGGCGCCGTGGCAGATCGGCTGGATGGGTTACGGCGCAACTACCGGTTCCCCCTGGATTGATCACATACTGACCGATGATGTCGTCACACCGCCGGGAACCGAAGCCTGTTTCAGCGAAGCGCTGTTGCGCCTGCCGGTTTCGACGATGCTTTGCTCTTATGCAAACGACGAGGTGCTTGTTGCAACCCGGGAGTCGGCCGGCCTGCCCGAAAACGCCATCGTCCTGGCAGCGCTGCACGCCGGATACAAAATCGATCCGGCGGTGTTCACGGTCTGGATGCAGTTGCTGCACCGTCATCCGCGCGCCATTCTGTGGTTGCTCGATGGGCAGGCGGAGATGGCGGCCTGCCTTCGCAGCTCGGCGGTACAAGCCGGCATTTCCGCATCGCGCCTGATCTTTGCGCCAAGGCTGGAACATTCCAGGCATCTTGCACGCCTGGCCTGCGCCGATCTATTTCTCGACACAACCCAGCGCAACGGCGCCACCACCATCTGCGATGCCATTGTCGCCGGCGTTCCTACGCTAACCTGTACCGGAAACACGTTTATCCAGCGCGTTGGCGCCAGCATCCTGCACTTTGCCGGTTTTCCGCAGGGAATCACCTCTTCTCTGGAGGAATATTCCAAACGTGCGCTGGAATGGCTTGAAAACCCGGCGCGTCTTCCCGAGTTACGCAACGAACTCAAAGCCGCTCGCCAGACTTCGGTCTTTTATGATCTTCACCACTGGGTCGACCAATACGAAGAACTGCTTCTGAGCGTCTGGAACACGCGGCGTTAGGCCAAAAGCGGCCCCAGGTCGCATTTCAAAATCAGACTTCCGGTTCAGCCTTCACCCGATACCAGGTCGCGTACAGCGCGGGCAGGAACAGCAGCGTCAATGCCGTCGCCACGATCAATCCGCCCATGATGGCGACGGCCATCGGGCCGAAGAAGTCGTTGCGCGCCAGCGGAATCATTGCCAGCACGGCGGCGGCGGCAGTCAGGACGATGGGGCGGAAGCGGCGCACCGTCGATTCGACAATAGCCTCGAAACGCGGTTTTCCGGCCGCCATGTCCTGTTCGATCTGATCCACCAGAATGACCGCGTTGCGCATGATCATGCCGAACAAGGCTATGGTTCCGAGCAGGGCCATGAATCCGAAGGGCTTCTGAAAAATCAGCAGGAACAGTGCGATCCCGATCACGCCCAGGGGAGCGGTGAGCAGCACCATGACGACACGCGAAACGCTCTGGAGCTGGATCATGAGGATGGTGACGACGACCAGTACGAAGATCGGGATGCCGGCCATCACCGAACCCTGCCCCTTGGCCGATTCCTCCACGCTGCCGCCGGTGACGATGCGGTAACCATCGGGCAAGCGCGCTTGCATGGCATCGATTTCCGGTTGCAGTTGCGCGATCACCGTCGCCGCTTCCATGTTGCCGTAGAGGTTGCCGCGTACCGTCATGGTCGGCAGGCGGTCGCGCCGCCAGACGATTCCTGGTTCAAAGCCGTATTGCAACCGGCCGATCTGCGCCAGCGGCACGCTTTTGCCGGCGCGAGTCTGGATCGCCAGATCGCCAAGGGCCGAAAGCTGCTGACGTGTCCCCCGATCATCGCGCAGCACGACATCGATGGACTTGTCGCCTTCGCGATAGGTGGTCGCAGTGTATCCCGACAGCGCCGTATTCACGAACGCCGCCAGGTCCTGGCTGGAAACGCCGAGCAGGCGCGCCTTATCCTGGTCGACCTCGATCGACACGACCTTGGATAGCTCGTTCCAATCGGTATGGACGTTGGAAAGCTCCGGGTGCTTGCGCATGCTGTCGCCGATCTCGCCCGCAATACGACGCAAGGTCGGAATGTCTTCGCCGGAGACACGATATTGCACCGGGTATCCGACCGGCGGTCCGCTCTCGATGCGCGTCACGTTGGCACGCAGGCCCGGAAAATCGCTTTCGAACAGGTGGATCAGGCGTTCACGCAGCGATTCGCGCGCCTCCACGCTCTTGGTCTGGATGATGAATTGGCCCACGTTGCTGGCCGGAAGCTGTTGATCCAGCCCGAGGAAGAATCGTGGCACGCCCGCGCCAATGAACGCCGTGAAACTCTCGAATTCCCCATGCTTGGAATTGTCCTGTTGCAGCCAGCTTTCAAGCTTCCTGGTTTCACCTTCAACGGCGGCGACGGCGGCGCCTTCCGGCAAGCGCAATTCGACCATAAGTTCGAAACGCGTGGAGTTGGGGAAAAACTGCTTTTGGACCAATCCCATGCCAAACAAGGCAAGCACGAACAGTCCGGCCGTTATCCCGATCGCGAGCCGCCGCCACCGCACGCACTGGGTGACCAGCCGGCGGAACCGGTTGTAGAAAGGGGAGTTATAGACGTCGTGTGCATCGTTGTGCGGTTGCGCCCCCAGGCCAAGTCGGTGCATCAGGGCCAAAAGCCGGGGAAAGCGCCGCTCCAGCAATCCGGGCGGACGCGGCGCGCGCGGGTCCGGTAGCAGCCGGTAGCCGAGCCAGGGAATGACGATGACCGCCGCCAGCCAGGAAATCATCAAAGCCACGGCGTTGACCTGGAAAAAAGCCAGCGTGTATTCACCGGTCGAGGATTTGGCGATGGCGATGGGGATGAAGCCGGCCACCGTCACCAGGGTCCCCGACAGCATCGGGCCGGCGGTGCTGGTATAAGCAAAGGCGGCGGCGCGGGTCCGATCCCAGCCTTGCTCCATCTTCACCCACATCATTTCCACCGCAATGATGGCGTCGTCCACCAGCAGGCCGAGCGCGAGCACGAGCGCGCCGAGCGAAACCTTGTGCAGACCGACGTCGAGCAGATACATGACGAGAAAACTGGCGGCGAGCACGAGCGGAATGGAAATCGCCACCACCAGGCCGGTGCGCAGCCCGAGGCTGAGAAAGGTCACCGCCAGGACCACGACCACGGCTTCGGCAAGCGATTGCGCGAAGGCACCGATGGAGCGCTTCACCGCATCGGGCTGGCTCGCCGCCACATCGATATCGACGCCGATCGGCAGCTTGGTCTTGAGTTTGGCGATGCGCTCGCGCAAATCCTTGCCCAACTGGATGATGTCGCCGCCTTGCGCCATGGCCACGCCCACCAGGATCGCGGGCTTTCCGAGATGGCGTACCTTGGTGACCGGCGGGTCAATGTAGCCGCGATGAACCCGGGCGATGTCCCCGAGGCGGAAGCTGCGCCCGCCGGCACGGATGAGGGTATCGCGCACCGCCTCGACGCTGTTGAAGGCGCCGCCGGGACGGATGTGGATGCGCTCCGCCGTCGTCTCGAAATAGCCCGAGCCGGTGACCGCGTTCTGCTGCGCCAGCGCCTGGACGATGGCGGATTGGTCGAGTCCGAGCGTGGCGAGCTTGGCGTTGGCGATATCGACGTAAATTTTCTCGTCCTGGACGCCGAACAATTCCACCTTGCCAACGTTATTGACTCTCAGCAACTCGTCCCGCACCCGATCGGCCATCTCCTTCAATTGCGCATCGCTCAGCCCGTCACCGCTGACAGCGTAGAGATTGCCGAAAACGTCGCCGAATTCGTCATTGAAAAACGGCCCCTGTACTCCAGCCGGCAAGGTGTAGCGGATATCTCCGACCTTCTTCCGCACCTGGTAGAAGACGTCCGGCACCGCCGATCGCGGCGTCGAATCCTTGGCGAAGAAAATCACCGTGGATTCGCCGGGACGGGAAAAGCTCGAGACGCGGTCGATCCAGGGAGTTTCCTGGAGTTTCTTTTCGATCTTGTCGGTGACCTGCAACTCGACATCGCGGGCGGAAGCGCCGGGCCAGAGCGTCCGGATGACCATGATCTTGAAGGTGAATGGCGGGTCCTCGGCCTGTCCTAAGCGGCCGTAGGCAAAAATGCCCATGATCGCGATGGCAAACATGAAGTAACCCACCAGGATGCGGTGGCGCAAGGTCCATTCGGAAAGATTGAAGCGTTTCACCGCGGCGGCTCCGCTGCCACCTTCGGTTCCACCGGCTGGTCGGGCGCGAGGCGATGGGCGCCGGTAACCACGACCAGTTCGCCACCCTTGAGGCCATCAGCAAGCACCACGCCGTCTTCGCGGTATTGCTTCACTGTCACCGGCTGGCGGCGCGCCTTCTTGTCGACCACGATCCAGACTGCCGGCCCCTGCCCCTGATCCACCAGCGCCGTCAGGGGAACGACAATCGGGGCATCGGCTGCCGGGGCGCCGCCCACGGCAACTCGCGCCGTCATTCCGAGGCGCACCGCCGGCGGAGGATTCAGGATGCGAATGCGGGCGGCGTAAGTGCGCGTCGCGGCATCGGCGGCCGGCGAAAGCTCTCGCAGTTCGCCTTTCAAAGTCAGGTCAGGGAAGGCCCAGAGTGTGATCGTCAGGGTTTTTGCCGCCTTCAATTCACCGGTGCGGTTTTCCGGCACGACAATGGCCACTTCCTTCTCTTCCGGCCGTGCCAGGCGCAGGACGGGCTGTCCGGCGCTCACCACCTGCCCCGGCTCCGCCAGCACGGCGGTGATCACCCCCGGCTGGTCGGAAGTCAGCGTGCCATAACCGAGCTGGTTACCGCTCACCGCCGCTTGGGCCCGGGCCTGATCGAGCCTCGCCTGGGCGAGGGTGGCGGCGTTTTGGCGGGCATCGAAAGCGGCCTGGCTGACGAACTTTTTCGCCAGCAAATCCGCATAACGCTCACGATCCGCCTTGGTGGTCGCGGCGTCGCTTTCGGCGGCGGCCAATTGGGCCTGCGCCGATTGGCGGTTCAATTGAAGATCGGCGGGGTCGAGGCGCGCCAGCGGCGTCCCGGCCTTGACCTCGGCACCCGCATCCACCAGCCGGGCCACCAGCTTGCCGCCTACCCGGAAGGCAAGATCGGTTTCATGGCGGGCGCGGACTTCTCCGGTGAAACTCATTTGCGCCCCAGCCGCTGAAGCAGATGTCGCCGGCTGCACCAGCACGATGCGTGGGGCGACCGGCCCCGTACCCTCGCCATTACAACCCGCGATGAGTGTTGCCGCGATATACAAGAAAGGTCGTAGAGAAAGCCGGGCCATTGCCATTTCCAAAAAATAGTTGCGTTTGCAACCGTTGCAAGTGCATCATAATGCATGGATCAGAAAATTGCCATGGATAAACTCTCTTCCCAGCAGCGTTCCCTGGGCGACCTTATCAATATCGTCGCCTATCGACTTCGGCACGACCTCAGCCAACGCCTCGGCAAGCAAGGGTTAGACATCACCGCTTGGCCAATTCTCCATTGTCTATGGGAAAAGGATGGATTGCCTCAGGCGCAGATCGGTGAGCGCCTCGGGCTGCCGGGGTATGCCGTCAGCCGCGGTATCGATCGCCTCGAAGCCACCGGTTTGGTCACCCGCCGCAACGACCCGGGCAATCGTCGGGTCCGGTTAGTGTTCCTCACCGACGCCGGCCGCGACAGCCAGGCCGAAATGGTGCCGATCTCGACCGCGGTCAACGCCCGCGTCCTCGGGCTGCTGGACGACAAGGAGCAGCGCCAGCTCCAGGCACTGCTGCACAAGATCGTTCAGATCCTCTGAGCATCACCACAGAATTGCCACTACAATCCGGCGCATGACCAAAGGCTATTCCCCTTTCAACGGCCTCGATCTGCTCTCCTCGGCAGTGCTCGTGCTGGACGCCGATTTGCTGATCGTTTACGTCAATCCCGCCGCCGAGAACCTGCTCGCGACCGGCGCCCGCATTCTCGTCGGGCAGCCGATCTCCGCCGCATTCACTTGCAACTCGACACTTCAAACCGCGCTCGACAACGTCGTCGCCAACGACTGGAGCTACACCGGTCAAAATATCGAGATTCGCCTCGCCGACGGCACCAGCCTGCATCTCAATTGCACCGTGACTCCGCTGCTTCCGGCCGCGAGCGGGGCGCGCCTGTTGATCGAGTTCCAGCCCATCGAGCAGCAACTGGCCGCCAGCCGTGAGGAGCGCCTGATTGAGCAGCAGCAGGCCAATCGCGAGCTCATCCGTAATTTGGCCCATGAGATCAAGAACCCGCTCGGCGGCATTCGCGGCGCCGCGCAACTGCTCGAACACGAACTCGCCGAGTTCGCCAACGCCGCGGCACTGCGCGAATACACCCAGGTCATCATCAAGGAATCCGACCGCCTCCAGGACCTGATGCAGCGCCTGCTGACGCCCCATCGGCCCATGCAGCCCACCACCGTCAATATCCATGAAATCCTGGAACGCGTGCGCAGCCTGCTGACCGCGGAATTCCCGGGCAAGCTCAAGGTCCGGCGTGACTACGACACCAGCCTCCCGGAACTGGTTGGCGACCGCGAACAACTGATCCAGGCGTTGCTCAATATCGCCCGGAATGCGGCGCAAGCCATGGAGGGCAGCGGGGAAATCCGGCTGCGGACCCGGGCTCTGCGCCAAACCACGCTCGCCAAGCGGCGCTATCGGCTGGCGTTGGAAGTCCAGGTGATCGACAACGGCCCCGGCATTCCCGAAGACATCCGGGAACGGATGTTCTATCCGCTGGTATCAGGCCGTGAAGGCGGGAGCGGGCTGGGTCTCACCATCGCCCAGAATTTCGTGCAGCATCACCACGGCACTATCGAGTGTTCGAGTCGTCCAGAGCACACCTGCTTCACTGTCCGCCTGCCATTGACGGAATAATTTAGTGGCGCATTCTTTGCTTAAACATGGGATAGTCATTCCAAATGAGCCAAGAAAATATGAAATCGGTCTGGATCGTCGACGACGATCGCTCCATTCGCTGGGTACTTGAAAAGACCCTGACGCGCGAAGGCATCCCGTTTAAGAGCTTCGCTTCTGCCACGGAAGCATTGTCGGTACTCGACGCGGGTAACGAGACGCCGCAGGTTCTTCTCTCCGATATTCGCATGCCGGGCCAGTCCGGGCTTGATCTTTTGCAGGAAGTGAAGACTCGCTTTGCGAGCATTCCGGTCATTATCATGACCGCCTATTCCGACCTCGAATCCGCCGTCGCCGCCTTCCAAGGGGGAGCGTTCGAGTACTTGCCAAAACCGTTCGACGTCGATCAGGCAGTCGAACTGATTC
>JAPUEC010000030.1 GCA_027492775.1 Rhodocyclaceae bacterium | reverse complement strand
GGACGCAGGCGCTTGCCGCCGCCTCCGATGATGTATTCCGCAACCTGCCGGACCAGCGCCACTTCCGAATGCAAGCGCTGGCGAATGACAGCGTCCACGGCATGCATGTCGGAAACGATGAGTGCGTAGGGCTGATCGAGATTCACGGGACCTTTCGGCAGGATAAAAGCGATGAATGTTAGGCGCGGCACCTTTGACCGTCAAGCCGCCTGCTCCGGCTTGACGAGAACGCACTCCGCTTCATGACTGCCCCCGCATGGGCTAAACTGGCGTAGCTAAATATGGGGGAGAGAAAAACATGGACGTAGAGGCGATGATCGCACCCACCGTGCAGGATCGGGAAGCCCTGGAAGAGTTTGCCGACGCCCTGATTGACCGCGCCCCGCAAATCGAGCGCGACGTCGCGCGCCTGAAGAAGGCGCCAGGCGACCGCGAGGTGATCGCCGATCTTTTCCGCGGCATCCACAACATCAAGGGCGACGCTGCCTTGTGCAAGTTCGGGCTGGCGGTCGCCTTGGCGCATCCGATCGAGTCGCTGATGTCGCGCTTCCGCGATGGGGAGCTGCCGTTTTCCGATTTGCTGGCCGAAACCATCCTGCTGGCCATCGACCGCCTGGAGCTGGCGACCGAGGCCATGCTGCATCGAAAGTCTTTGGAAAACCTGCACCTCTTGCCGCTGGTCGACGGGCTGGAAAAGATGGCGGGCGCATCCGGCAACGATCTTGACGCCATCGCGCGCGAATTGATCGAGGCCGTCACCGGCTTTTCGCCGGTTGCCGGCGGTGGTAGCCACAAATCGCAGCGCATCCCGCACGGCACCGAGCCCAAGGTTTCGGCATCCGCCGACCTGCAATTCTTCCGTTCCCTGGCGCACCAGTTCGAAAACCGGTCCTCGCTTTTTCGCGGGCGGACGATGCGCATCCTCCGCCTGGCGCTGGAAACCAACAAATCCGCCGGTAGCCCGGTCGATCCGCTGCAGCTCGAGGCCGCCGTCTATATGCACGATACCGGCATGATGTTCCTGCCCGAATCGCTTTGGTTGAAGGTCGGCCGAATGACGGACGAGGAAAAAATCACCCTGCGCAATCATCCGGGGTTCAGCGCCGGAATCCTGCAGCGCATGTCGGGTTGGGACGCCGCGGCGCAAATGGTGGCACAGCATCACGAAATGCCCGATGGCGGCGGCTATCCGGAAGGGTTGAAAGCTAACGGCATTTGCGCCGGCGCCGAGATTCTGGCGATTGTCGATGCGTTCGAGGCGGTCATGCTCAAGCACATCCATCGCGGCCGCAACCGTTCCGTGTTGCGTGCCATCGCCGAGGTTAACGCCTGCGATAAACAGTTCGCGCCGGAATGGATCGAGCCGTTCAATGCGGTGATCCGTCGAACCATAGAAACTTGATGGAAGCGGATATCGAACGCCGCTTCGGTGGTATCGCACGTCTTTACGGCCAAGCAGGCGCACAGCGCTTGCGCGAAGCCAATATCTGCATCGTCGGCATTGGCGGCGTCGGCTCTTGGGCGGCGGAAGCACTGGCCCGCAGCGGCGTCGGCGCCTTGACCTTGATCGATCTCGACATGGTGGCGGAATCCAACACCAACCGCCAGATTCACGCGCTCGGCGACGAGTATGGGAAGGCCAAGGTATCGGTCATGGCGGAAAGGGTTTCCGCCATTAATCCGGTTTGCCGGGTAACGACGATCGAGGATTTCGTCAGCCCCGAGAATACCGCCGAGCTTTTGCATGGCGGTTTTGATTTCGTCATCGACGCCATCGACCAGGTCAGGACCAAGGCCGCGATGATCGCGCACTGCCGGCGCAACAAAGTGCCCATCATCACGGCAGGGGCCGCCGGTGGGCAATTCGACCCAACGCGCATCGCCATCGTCGATCTGGCGCGCACGGAGCAGGACCCCCTATTGTCGAAGGTACGCTCGCGGTTGCGGAAGGAGTATGGATTCAGCCGCAAACCGCAGGAGAAATTTGGGGTGGTCGCCGTCTATTCGGATGAACCCTTGCAATATCCACAGGCTGACACCGCTTGCGAACCGATTGCGGCGCCTTCTGGACTCAATTGCGCGGGTTTCGGTTCTTCGGTTTGTGTTACCGCCGCCTTTGGTCTGGCTGCGGCTGCCCACGTCATGCGGGAGATTTCGGGGAAATGAAAAGCGAATCGCGCAAACGCAGGGCTGCAAAACAACGATCCGCCAAGGCCGGCCTTCCGCCAGGCAGCCTGGTCCTCATCGGTGATGTCAAAACCGAGCAAACGCGGCTAACCATCCTGGATTACGGCCCGGGCGGCATTGTCGAAACCGATCTCACCGAAGTTGCGCAGCTGCGAAGCTACCGCCGCCAGCACGAGCGGCTGTGGATCAATCTTTATGGACTGCAGAATGTCGCGCTCCTGAAAGCGGTTGGCGAATATTGCGGGCTGCATCCCCTGGCGGTGGAAGACATGCTCAACACCGACCAACGGCCAAAACTGGACGATTATGGCGACACGCTCTATATCGCGTTGCATCGCCACCATGTCCGCGAAGGCAAGGTTGCCACCGACCAGATCAGTCTCGCCTTGGGCAAGGACTTCATTCTCAGCGTGCAGGAATGTCCTTCCGGCGTGTTGGAGCCGGTGCGACAGCGACTGCGGGCGGATCGCGGCGTGCTCCGCGCCCAAGGCAGCGACTTCCTCGCCTACGCTTTGCTCGACGTGGTGGTGGACAGCTATTTCCTGGTGACCGAAACCTTGAGCGAAAGCAGCGACGATCTCGAAGATGCGATCCTCGATCGCCCTCCGCCGGCCACCCAGCAGCGCTTACACGAGCTTAAACGCCAAATCGCGCGACTACGGCGCAATCTTTGGCCGCTGCGCGAGGTGCTCGGAAGGCTTCAGCACCTCGACACCCCCCTTATCGGCAGCGCCATCCACCCCTACCTCGGCGACGTTCAGGACCATATCGTCCATTTGGTCGAATCGTTAGAAGATCTGCGCGACCTGGTCACAGGTTTGCAGGATGTGTTCTTGTCGACGGTAAGCCACCGGGTCAATCTGGAACTGCGGGCGCTCACCGTGGTGGCGACCATCTTCATGCCGGCGACGCTCATTGCCGGCATTTTCGGCATGAACTTCAAGGTGATGCCGTGGATCGACAACGCTGAGGGGTATCGCTATGCCTTCGGCCTGATGGGCGCCATCGCCATCCTGATGCTGCTGATTTTCTGGCGACGGCGCATGGTTTAACGCCCGTCGAGGGTATCCAGCCAGATGCCGACGCCCTGAGCATTAAGTTCGAGATCGTTCTCCCAAAATTCCAGCAGCCGCTCTTCCGGCCAGACACAC
>JAPUEC010000029.1 GCA_027492775.1 Rhodocyclaceae bacterium | reverse complement strand
GCCTGCCTCCGCGCACGCTTAACGTGCTTTATTATCCGTTTTCTGAAACGACCCCAAGTAGACAGCCTTCAAGAAGGCAAAGACTACATGGCGTTTCTGGCGAAGCGTGGCCGGGCAACGCTCAAACACAACGAACCGGCCGGCGCATTTTTCCATGATGTTGAAATTGAAGGTCTGCGCTTCAAAGCCGGCATCAATGAAAACGGCCCATTCATCGTCTGCCAGTTCAGGCAATCGCCACAGCATCAAAGGTGGCACGAACAGGGCGGCGGCATGTTCGGGCCTGACTTCATGGCTTATGGGCCGGCGCACAATAGCCGAAACGGCAAGCAATGGACGGTGTACCGTTACGGATTCCATGACGCTTGTTTCTCGCTCGGCGAGCTATCGACGGAAGGCCGTTATGCGCTGGCCCATGAATTCGGTATTCCGGTCATCGAGGACGCGGAAAACGAGAACTGGCAGCTCATTCGAGCGGCGGGGTGGCCACCGCCCCGCGCGCTCCTTTTCAGGCTTTGTCCGGCATGGCAAAGCCTTTGCCAATGGGCAACGCGGCATCCTCGAATTATCCGGCGGTCCACGCCGTCCATCCTGGGGCTGGGAAACTGGCGCGGTGACGCGCTGGATGGAAAGCCGCCGGCCTAGCGCAGCCAGGCCGGTATCGGGATAAGCCCAGCGGCCAAGGGTTCGGACCCTTGTTGAGCTTCCAATAATGCCCCGGCAGAACCGGGGCACCTGATTTATGCGGCGATGGCGCACGGCACGCCGCCGGCCAGCTCCGCAAGGGACCGGGCCAAGGCGGCACCCAGCGCCTTGAACGGTGGAAAAAGTATGGACTGACCTAAGAGCTGGTGGCCGGCAGTCTGAGTCAGATCGCGGACCAGCTCAAGCGGAATTTGTTTTGCTCGCGCATGTTCCGGCACCGTAAGCAGGCGGGAAAGGTGCGGGTTGGTCGGGTGCAACAATCTGGCATCACACGATCCGGATTTTGCATATCCGGCTCGTAAAACGGGCACATGCGTTGCATCAGGGGTCAGGTAGGGAACGGAAAAGCCCTTGCCGGCCGCTTGGTCCCGCTCTTGTTTCGCCTTGAGGTAGGCGACTTCACGATAAGCCGGCGAATCATCCGGCACCGGATCAAGAATATCGCCCAGCGTTTGCACCGGCAGCAGCCCCGGCCGCACGCTGGCCAGATCGAACGATATTCCGTGTGTAGTGGCGACCATGCAAAAACGGTCCCTGTGCTCAAGAGTTCCCCACTGCGCGCCTTCAAAAACGCACTCCTGCACCGAATAGCCCAGCTCGGCCAATTGATGACGTAGAAGCCACGCGGAGGCCGTCTGCTGATAGGGTTTCACGCACTCCAAAACCACGGCCACCGGATTGACCCGCGCAATGATCGCAATCAGCGCCGCTACCAAGTAACCGACGTTGCCGTTTTCTTCGGCGCACCCGTTGCCGTTCTTCGCACGGCCGGCGGTCGACGCCGCTTGGCAAGGCACGCCACATTCCAAAATCATAGCCGGCGCTAACTTTGACATGCTCCATTGATCGAAAGCCAGCTCCGAAAAGGACATGGCCAGCGATTGCGTTTTGTCGGTCCATGCCGGGTTCACTTCGCTGGCATGTTCGAGCAGCGAATCATTTACATCGCACGCCCAGCCAAGCCGGGTTTCAACGCCGCCAGCCTTCATGCCTTCATGCAGGGCCAAGGAAAGCACGCCACCGCCATGCGAAAGGGAACCAACGGTCAGCGGTTCATTGTTCGCCAGCTTGGCGCGAAGGGTGGCCAACCGTTCCTTGGTGCGGGCTTCGCTGGCCAAGGGCAACAGATAAATAACGTTGCCGTCAGCGATGGCGCGCACGCTGGCCAAGCCTTCAAAAAGGCCCAGCGCCTCCTTTGAATTCAGATCGATTATCGGGATGGTGCGCTCACCGCGCGTTTTGGACGAAACGCGGCGCTCGCCGTCTGCATCGAGGCGCAAAGCCACACAGTCCCGCTCTCGGATCACCTCAAGGCGGAAGCGCGAGCCGGGTTCAAAGCCGGCCAGCGCCGGAAACCGGCCTTCGAGCCAGACGCGCGGTGCACCCTTGTTTTCGCCAATGGAAAGAGTTTTGATGTTTTGCATGATGGCCTCGGGGTATCGGGTTACAGGAAAATCTTGCGGCCGTTGTGGTCGCGGAATTCGATAGTTGCCAGATCGACGGCCTGCCACGTATCGCCAAAATCCGGGGTGATTTCCAGCACGCCTTTACGAACGCGGGCACCGAAGGCGCGGGAGCAAACAGCGGTCGGGTAGAAGCCGGCGCAGGTTTTCAGGTGGTGGGCATTCAACGTCTTTGCGGCGCGAGCCGGGGTTGTGATGATCTGGATTGCTGCATCCCGGCCTGTGCCTTGGTCGATGGTTTGCGATTGATTGACGTGGTGCATTTTTCTACCTCCTGTTGAATTGATCCGTCTTGCTTGCAGTGCCCGTGCCGTCATGGACTACGGGGGTTTAAGCGGGTCGCAAGGGAGAAACCGGAAGCCGCAGCCCGAAGGGACCGGGTGAGGATTTCAGGCGCATAGCGCCGGCCCTTGCGAGCTGCGGCCCCCGTGGTACTTGTCGGCGAAGTAGGGCGCTGTATGCGTTTAAGACGGTGAGGGAAACAGGTGTGGCACCACGAAATCGGCTTGTAGCAAACCAAGAGGTCAATTCATTGACCGTCTAACTTGCCCGGCATGGCCGGGCGGCGCTGTCATCCTGGGTGGGTGTTGTGGTGACAGAAAGGCGAGCTGCAGCGTGCGGATCGCGGGGGCTGCTGTCACCAAAGGCCGGGCGCAGCCGGGCCAGGTGTCGGGATAAGCCCAGCGGCCAAGGGGTGTTGAGCCTTGGCGAAACTGCCCTTGTTGAGTGTCGGCAAGTGGTGGCCTGAAAGGTGGCCGGCCGGCCAGTCCCAAAGGGACCAAGCGCGAAGGCGCGCGCCTGGTAAGGGCATCCCGTTTTCCGCCTCGGCGGAAATGCCCCGGCTGCTGTGCTGTATGAGGGTTGATTAGTCGTTACGCTTGCCGGTTGCGAAATCTCCAATCAGTTAACCACTTAATCTCACGGCACGTGACCAAGCGCTATCATCTCGTTGACCAATGATTTGGCATAGAGCGGCAGTCGGCCAGCAGCGGACGTAGCGGCCACAAAAATCAGATGCGTTTGAACGGCGGGAAACTCATCAGATACCTGCTGTTCGGCCCAGGTGGTTGTCGGGCTGCTGGTCGGCCTGAATGGCCGTTGAGGAAATACGCCACCAACGGCCAAAATGGGTAAGTCACCGGTTGTATGCTCGGAAATCGACTCGAACGATCACTTGGCACTTCAGACTATTTCAGGACTCGA
>JAPUEC010000028.1 GCA_027492775.1 Rhodocyclaceae bacterium | reverse complement strand
TGATGGCCAGTGTCTCAAGTACCGCCCGCGAATATTTCGGCGGTTTTTCAGGATTCAGACGCTCAAGGTACGAAGCATACTCCGGTCGGGTACGAAAACGCCAGCCCGAAGCAAGCTGCAGAAGCTCGACCGGACGTTCGTTCCACTCCTCGCGCAATTCGTCGAGCAGCTTGCGCAGAATGTCGTTCGACAACTCGGCATCGAACATGCGCTTCAGCTCGTTGAGGGTCAGCGGTTCGCGGGCAGCCAGCAGCGCCGCCTCCAGCACGCGCTTAACGGTGGTCGGTTCCATGCGTAACAATCGCCAAACGAATGTAGATGGGCTGAAAGGCCTCTGCCTGCGAAATTTCCACTAATTTTTCCCGCGCCAGTTCCAGGATGGCAAGAAAATGAACCACCACCCCGGGGATACCGATGGCGACGTCGAAAAGGCGTTCGAACTGCACGAATCCGCCGCTC
This sequence comes from Rhodocyclaceae bacterium, assembly GCA_027492775.1. Taxonomy (GTDB): domain Bacteria; phylum Pseudomonadota; class Gammaproteobacteria; order Burkholderiales; family Rhodocyclaceae; genus UBA1934. The sequence continues at coordinate 2,924 of JAPUEC010000028.1, read as the reverse complement.
GCCTGCAATTCCCGCAGGACGAGGCTCATATGCTCGCGCACCGAAAGCTCTTCGCGCTCGATCTTGTGATGCGTTTTCAATTTAGCCTGCCGCAACACCGATTGCCAAGCCGATGCCAGATCGTCGACATTCACTTCGGGCAGGCGCAGCGCCATTGATTTCTCTGTCAGCGTTTCTACCCAGAAGAATTCACGATCGGCCTGGTCGAGCGCATTGAGATTTTGGCCGGCGAGCTTCATGCGCTCGTATTCCACCAGACGGCGAACCAGTTCGGCGCGTGGGTCTTCGACATTGTCATCGCTCCCCGCGCTATGGCGCGGCAGCAGCATGCGCGACTTGATTTCGATCAGCATCGCCGCCATGACCAGATACTCCGCCGCCAGCTCGAGATTGGTCGAGCGCATGGATTCGACGTAAGTCAGGTACTGAACCGTTAGCGGCGCCATCGGGATATCGAGGATGTCGACGTTCGCCTTGCGGATGAGGTACAGCAACAGGTCGAGCGGCCCTTCGAAGGCGTCAAGCATGATCTCGAGCGCGCCCGGCGGGATATACAGATCGCGGGGCAATTCCGCCATCGGTTCCCCGTAGATGCGGGCAACCCGGTCGGGCGAAGGCGACGCGACGACGGCTTCCAGGCTCACTTGCTGCTCAGGTCCGGCATGCGCCGTGCGGACTTGGCATCGAGCAGGACGGCGGCACCCTCGAGATAGGGTTGCCAGAACTCCGGCTGGACCGTGGCAATCTGATCGCTGCGCTTCAAATAGGCAACCACGCGCCCTTGCGGGTTCTTCTCCAACCACGGCAGGATTTCGTTGCGCGCAATGTCCTGCAAGGGCCGTGTCAGCCGGCCGTAGTAATGATACTGATCGTTGTAGGCACCGACGTGCGCCACGGGAACACCTTGTATTTCCAATGTCTTCAAGCGTTGGGCCATGGGCGTCATGTCGAACACCGGCGCCAGGGGGCGCAGTATCGCCAAGTGGAAAATCACCACCAACGCGCCACAACCCATCGCCATCCGCGCCGAGGCCGCTTCGCCATGAACAGTCAGCAGCATGATCGTCGCCAGCAGGATCATGAGCGCGCCCCCGATCATCCATTCCGGTCCGGCATAAGGCGCCAGCCACATCGTCCCGCTCCAGGTATGCGGCAGCAAGAACGAACCGCCGGCGACAGCGATCATGAGCACGATCGGCAGGGCTGCGAAACGGCCGCTCGTCGGAACCTTGGCCATTCCTAATGCCAGCAGCAACGCAAACGCCGGCAGTAGCGGCAGTATGTAATGCAGCTGCTTGCCGCCCGCAAGCGAGAAGCCGATGAAGGTCGGGAGGATCCAGGCGACGCAAAAACGAACGCCGCCGGCTGCCTCGCCATGCTGATCCAGCGCCGCGAGCAGCCCGCGCCAGGCGCCGCCCCAGAATATCCAGGGGAAAAGCAGGACCGGCAGGATCGCCAGATAGAACCAGAATGGCTGCCGATGCGCGAGGGAGCCTGAAATTCTCCCTGCCGTCTGGCCCCAGAAGATAGCCTCGCGAAATTCTTCCCCACCATAAATCGCGGCGGGAACAGCCCAGAGCAAGGCGATCGCTGCGCCCAGCAATACTCCCAGGGCGAGCCCTTTATACCAGCGTCTCCAGCTTAGGCGATGCCGGAATGCCCACCATGGGGCGAGCAGCGATACCGGCAGCACATGCAGCAATACCACCGGCCCCTTGGTCAATATGCCCAAGCCAATCGCTAACCCGAATAAACCCCAAGTGCCGCTGCGCTCGCCATCCGCTGCCCTAAGAGCCGCCAGCAGCGCCAACAGGACGAAGGCGGTCAGCATCACATCGAAAACCACCGAGGTACTGAACAGCAGCCAGACGGCGCCGCCGAGAAGCAGCCAGCCGGTACGCTCGCCCAGCGCACCTTCGTGGCGCCAAAGACGAGCGGCGACGGCGGCGGTCAGGGGCAGACAGGCCAGGGAAAACAAGGCGGAAATGACGCGCGGCCACCAATCGTTGAGGCCAAAGACCATCCAGCCAAGATTGATGAGCCAAAACAACAGCGGCGGCTTGTGATGGTACGGCAGGCCATTGCGGTGGGGGACCAACCAGTCGAGCCAGCCGCCTCCCGACCACATTTCCCAGGCGACGCTGACATAGCGCGTCTCGTCGATGGGAATATCCGGCCGCCCGAAAATCGAGGCGAGCAGCACCAACGCCAGCAATGCGAAGCAGAATGGCCGCGGCTGGCGGATCAAAACGCTCATCGCTTGAGGCGCAAGGAAAAACGCCGGGCACGCAGCGGCGATTCAAAGAAACATGAATTCATCGGCATGTGTACCGAGCCTCAATCCACCGGCGCTTCATCGCCGGCTTTCAGGTGATGCTTGCGAATCAGCATCAGATTGCGGAAATAGACGATCAAACCGGCCGCCTGCCCCACCATGAAGACTGGATCCATGCGGTGAATGGCGTAGGCGGTGAGCACGATGCCGCCGCCGAGACTGAAATACCAGAACGCCACCGGGACGACGCTGCGCTTCACCTTCTCGCTATAAATCCACTGGATGATGAAACGCGCCGAGAAGAGTCCCTGCCCGATGAAACCGATAATGATCCACAACGTCGTGTCTTGCATGAAATCACCTTTCTCCGCCGGTAACCGATTCGATTGCCGGCACTTTCGCCCGCCGTTGCAGCCAGGCGACGCCGAACAAATCGACGATGCCCACCCACAGGCGGTTGTGAAAACCGTATTTGGAAACGCCCTGCACGCGTGGTCGGTGATTCACCGGCACGGACACGACTTCGCCTCCCGCGCGCAGAACTAACGCCGGAAGGAAGCGATGCATGTGGTCGAAATAAGGCAGGCGCAGAAAAAGATCGCGGCTGAAGACCTTGAGGCCGCAACCCGTATCCGGCGTGCTGTCCCGC
>JAPUEC010000027.1:1842-3388 GCA_027492775.1 Rhodocyclaceae bacterium | reverse complement strand
AAGCACGAACTCTCGCACCTCTACGAAGCCAAGATCAGGAACATGGGCAACGCCGGGCGCAACGGCGGCGAGTACTACACCCCGCGCCCGCTCATCCGCGCCATGGTGCGGGTGGTCCACCCCAAAATCGGCGAACGCATCTACGACGGCGCCTGCGGCTCGGCCGGCTTCCTCTGCGAAGCCTTCGACTACCTGCGCCAGCAGCCCGGCCTCACCGCCGCCGACCTCGAAACCCTGCAAAAGCGCAGCTTCTACGGCCAGGAGAAAAAGCCGCTCGCCTACGTCATCGGCATCATGAACATGATCCTGCACGGCATCGAAGCGCCCAACATCGTCCACACCAACACTTTAGCGTCCGAGAACGTCGACGACATTCAGGACAAGGACCGCATGGACGTCATCCTCGCCAATCCGCCCTTCGGCGGCGGCGAGCGCAAGGAAGTGCAGAAGAACTTCCGCATCCACACCAGCGAGACGGCCTTTCTCTTCCTCCAGCACTTCATCAAGAAGCTCAGGGCCGGCGGCCGCGCCGCCGTGGTCATCAAGAACACCTTCCTCTCCAACACCGACAACGCCTCGGTCAGCCTGAGAAAACTGCTGCTCGAATCATGCAATCTGCACACCATCCTCGACTGCCCCGGCGGCACCTTCCAGGGCGCCGGCGTCAAGACCGTCGTGCTCTTCTTCGAGAAGGGTTCGCCGACGCGCCAGATTTGGTACTACCAGCTCGACCCCGGCCGCAATATGGGCAAGACCAATCCGCTCAACGACGCCGACCTTGCCGAGTTTATCGAACTGCAAAAGACCCGGGCCGACACGGAGAAAAGCTGGAGCGTCGATGCCGCGACGATAGCCACCGCAACCTATGACCTGTCGGTGAAGAACCCGAATGGCGGCGAGGCAGTCATCCACCGCAGTCCGCAGGCCATCATGGACGACATCGCCGCGCTGGATGCCGAAAGCGCCGACGTTCTGGCGAATATCAGGGCGCTGCTATGAAGGCTGGGTGGCAAAGGAAGAAGCTTGCCGATGTCCTGAAAATACAGAATGGCTATGCATTTGACTCAAAAAAGTTCAATTCCTCAAAAGGAATGCCGCTCGTCCGAATCCGTAGTCTTAGATTAGGGATGGAATCAGAAACATGGTTCGACGGCCCGTACGATGAAAAGTACGTCGTGAAGGCGGGCGATTTGCTCATCGGCATGGATGGTGAGTTTGGCTGCTTTGAATGGAAGGGCAATCCCTCTTTACTCAACCAGCGGGTCTGCCGACTTCAAGATTTCACCGGTGCGCTTATTCCCAAGTTTCTTTTTTATGGTGTAAATGATTTCCTAAAAGCGATTGAAGACGTTACCGGCTTCACCACGGTGAAGCATCTATCTTCGAAGCAAGTTCTCGATATTGATTTTCCAGTTCCACCGCTTCCCGAACAACACCGCATCGTCGCCATCCTCGACGAAGCCTTCGACGGCATCGCCACCGCCAAAGCTAACGCCGAAAAGAACCTCCAGAACGCCCGCGCCTTGTTTGAAAGCCACCTGCAATC
>JAPUEC010000027.1:0-1742 GCA_027492775.1 Rhodocyclaceae bacterium | reverse complement strand
AACGCGATAAGAAAACGCAATTTTTTATACACGTCGCCGGCGACGTGATAAGCTATTCCCGTTTTCTTATCACGTTAAGCAGGACTAAGAGATGATCGAACTGGAAATCCCCAGCCCCGCCAGCCTGGAAGTCAAAGGCCTCTGGCAGGGCTTGGCCGAGGCGCACCGCCATCTGGCGGAGCTGAAGGGCTTGTGCGAGTCGCTGCCCAACCGCGCCATCCTGCTCGACACCCTGGCCCTACAGGAAGCCAAGGACAGCTCCGAAGTCGAGAACATCATCACTACGCACGACGAGCTCTATGCCTACGACAAGGGCAGCGCCAGCTCGCCGGCGGCCAAGGAAGTGCAGAACTACATTGCCGCCTTGCGCGCCGGGTTCGAGGAGGTGGTGGGCTCCGGCCTCATCCGCCTGAGCACCATCCTGCGGGTGCAGGAGCAGGTGGAGCAGAACAACGCCGGCTTCCGCAAGGTGCCGGGAACGGTGCTGAAGAACGAGACCACCGGCGCCGTGGTCTATGAACCGCCACAGGACGCGGTACTGATCGAAAAGCTGATGACGGCGCTGGTCGATTTCATTCATGCCGACGACGATTTCGATCCGCTCTTGCGCATGGCGATTGCGCATCACCAGTTCGAGAGCATCCACCCCTTTTACGACGGCAACGGCCGCACTGGGCGAATTTTGAATCTGTTGATGCTGCAGCGCGAAGGCTTGCTCGACCTGCCCGTGCTCTACCTCAGCCGCTACATCACCTCGACCAAGAGCCAGTATTACCAGCTGCTGCAATCGACGCGGGAAAGCCACGATTGGGTGGATTGGTGCGCTTACATGGTCAAGGGCGTGGCGGTCACCGCCAAGAGCGAAATCCGGCTGGTGCGGCAACTGCGCGAGCTGATGCAGGCGACCAAGCAGCGCCTGCGCGGCGATCTGCCCCGCCTCTACAGCCAGGAACTGCTGAACAACCTGTTCCGCTATCCCTACACCAAGATCGAATTCGTCGAGCATGATCTCAGCGTCTCGCGCATCACCGCCGCCAAACACCTGGATACGCTGACCCAGAACGGTTTTGTCGAGAAACGCAAAATCGGGCGGACGAATTTCTATATCAACCGGCCGCTCTTCAACCTGTTGACGCAGATTTCCCTCAATGATGAATGACCCCATTCGAGAACTGGCCAAGTGGTTCGACGGGCGCAATTTTCTTGATCGGGTTTTGATTGCGGCCCGAGCGAACGACCTGAAAAAATTCCTCCTGCACCACGCCTTCAGCGGCCAGTTATAAGGAGCCCTGCCCATGCTCATCCAGTCCGCCTTTTTCGAGTCCAACGCCATCCGCCGCGTCTATGACGAGGAAACCGAAATCTGGTGGTTTTCGGTGGTTGATATTGTTCAGGTGCTGACCCAGCAGCCCGACTATCAGACGGCACGCAAATACTGGAACAAGCTGAAAGAGCGGCTGGGCAAGGAAGGCAGCCAACTGGTGACAAATTGTCACCAGTTGAAAATGACCGCCGGGGACGGCAAGCAGCGTCTTTCCGACGTCGCTACCGCCGAAACCCTGTTGCGTCTGGTGCAGTCCGTTCCCAGCCCGAAGGCCGAGCCGATCAAGCTCTGGCTGGCGAAAGTGGGCTATGAGCGCATGCAGGAAATCGCCGACCCCGGTCGTTCGCTCGACCGCGCCCGCGAAACCTGGCAGTAGCACGGGCGCAGCGAAAAGTGGATACAGCAGCGCATGACCGGG
>JAPUEC010000026.1 GCA_027492775.1 Rhodocyclaceae bacterium | reverse complement strand
TTTTCCTTCTTTTCAATCTCAACCCCATGCCGTGCATGCTGACCCGCCAGGAGGACGGGATGATTTACGAGGTGAACGCCGCCTGGGAGCGCGATTTTGGCTGGTCGCGGCAAGAGGTGGTTGGCAAGACAACCATCGGCATCGGGTTATGGCGCAGCGTCGATGACCGCCACCGGGCGCTGGGCGCGCTTGAGAACGACGTTCGGGTGACAGGGGGCCTGGCCTCCGTCTGGAATCGGGCGGGAGATCAACGCGTCTACCTCATGTCCTCCGAACGCATCGGTGATGACAGCGAGCGGCGATTATTGACCGCCATGCTTGATCAAACCGAGCGCCTGCGTTCCGAAGAGGAATTGCGGCGCCTGAACGAACGACTGGAAGACAAAGTGCGCGAGCGGACAGAACAATTATCGCTCGCCAAGGAGGCCGCGGAATCCGCCACTCGGGCAAAGAGCGAGTTCCTCGCCAACATGAGCCACGAAATCCGCACCCCGATGAATGCCGTCCTCGGACTGACCAGCCTGGCCCTGCGTACCGATTTGACGCCGAAGCAGCGCGACTACCTGAGCAAGATCGAAACCGCCGCCGATTCCCTGCGATCCATCATCAATGACATCCTGGATTTTTCAAAGATCGAGGCGGGCAAGCTGGAAATGGAGGAAGAAGACTTCGCACTGGCCGACGTGCTGGAAAAGGTCACGGCGGTGGTCGCGGTAAAGGCGCAGGAGAAGGGTCTGGGCTTCGTTCTCGATATTCCGGAGGATATCCCCCGCGCGCTGATCGGCGATCCGACCCGGTTATGGCAGATTCTCATCAATCTCTGCAACAACGCCGTGAAATTCACCAAGCGGGGAGAAATCGTCGTAGCGGTGACCGAGATTGCCCGCGATGCCTCCAGAATCAGCCTGCGATTCTCGGTGCGCGATACAGGCATCGGCATCAAGGCGGATGAATTGGCGCGTCTTTTCCGCCCCTTCAGCCAGGCCGACAGTTCGACGAGCCGAAAATACGGAGGCAGCGGCCTGGGATTGGTGATCTGCAAGCAACTCGTCGAACTGCTCGGCGGCGAGATCGGCGTCACCAGCGAGCCCGGGGTCGGCAGCGACTTCCGTTTCACCATCGCTTTCAAGGTCGCGCCGCCGGCCGGGCCAATCGCCCCGCGCATCCCCGAAGGCCAGGCGGAGGTCATGGGCAGGATTCGGGGGATGCGGGTGCTGTTGGTCGAGGACAACGAGTTCAATCGGCAAATCGCCACCGAACTGCTCCGCGATGAGGCCGGCGTCGAAGTCTGGTCGGCTGAGAACGGGCTGGTGGCGCTGGAGCAACTGCGACGTCGCCCCTTCGACCTGGTGCTCATGGACGTCCAGATGCCGGTGATGGATGGTTATGAAGCCACCCGCCAGATTCGCGGCGAGCGTGGCCGGGAAGCACTGCCGATTATCGCCATGACCGCCCACGCCATGAGCGGCGACCGTGAGCGGTGCCTGAGCGAGGGGATGAACGACTATGTTCCCAAGCCTTTCGAGCCGGCGCAGCTCTTCTCTATCCTGGCCAAATGGGCGCCGGAGCGCCGGGGGCGGAACACCGCCATGCCGACGCCGGCGGTGGATGAGCCGCCGGCGCTTGCCCTGCCCGGGGTCTCGGTGGGGGTTGGTCTCAAATACTGCCTAGGCAAGCGCGACCGCTATGATCGCCTGCTGCTCATGTTTTTCGAGAGCAGCCATGCCAAGGGACGGGAGATCGACGAGGCGCTGCGACGCGGCGATCGCCGCGGGGCGGCGGGAATGGCGCATGCGCTCATCTCGAGCGCCGGCGCGATCGGCGCTGAAACGCTATCCGCCCTGGCGCGCGGCCTGGATAGCGCGGTTACGGACGACGCCAGGGACCCCGAGCCGGAACTCCGCCTGTTCAATCGGGAATTGCAAAAGGTCATTGCCGGCTTGGCCGACTACCTGGGGATCGGCAACGCCGACTTGTCCTCGCCGCGCGATTAGGCCGATTCACCGGTCTTTGTGCAGCTTTCGTCCGAACGAAGACTGGGGGTGGTCGCCGCTTCCAGCGTCGCGAGCCACAGCAACGCCTGCTCGCGGTGAGTACCGCACATTTCGGCCGACGGCTGCAGGCCGCTGCAGACTTGCGGACGTTCGCGGCTGCCGAAAATGGTGCAGCGGTACGCGGCGTCGAGATGGACGCAGGGCACCCCCGCCGGCTTGCCCAGGCTGCTGATCGACGGCGCGATGCAGCAAGCGCCGCAGCCCGGGCGGCAATCCATCACGGCGCGCCGAGCGTCGGGCGAAGGTTGCGCCGGCGGATCGTGAACACGCTTTAAGCCTTGCGGTAAATGTCGGCGCCGGTTTTGACAAACTCGACCGACTTCGCCGCCATGCCCTTTTCCAGCGCCTGCTGTTCTGATACGCCCTGCTGGGCGGCGTAGTCGCGCACGTCCTGCGTGATTTTCATCGAACAGAAATGCGGCCCGCACATGGAGCAGAAATGCGCCAGCTTGGCGCCTTCTGCCGGAAGAGTTTCGTCGTGGAAGCTCTTGGCCGTGTCCGGGTCGAGCGAAAGGTTGAACTGGTCGTCCCAGCGGAACTCGAAGCGCGCCTTGGAGAGGGCGTTGTCGCGGATCTGCGCGCCGGGATGGCCCTTGGCCAAGTCGGCGGCGTGGGCGGCGATCTTGTAGGCGATGATGCCGGCCTTGACGTCGTCCTTGTCCGGCAGGCCCAGGTGTTCCTTGGGCGTGACGTAGCAGAGCATGGCGGTGCCGAACCAGCCGATCATGGCGGCGCCGATGGCCGACGAAAGATGGTCGTAGCCCGGCGAGATGTCGGTCACCAGCGGCCCGAGCGTATAGAACGGCGCCTCCTTGCACCATTCGAGCTGCAAATCCATGTTCTCCTTGATCAGGTGCAGGGGCACATGGCCGGGGCCTTCGATCATGACCTGGCAATCGTGCTTCCAGGCGATGTCGGTGAGTTCACCCAGGGTCTTCAACTCGGCGAGTTGCGCCTCGTCGTTGGCGTCGAAAATGGAGCCGGGCCGCAGGCCGTCGCCGAGCGAGAAGGCGACGTCGTAGGCCTTCATGATTTCGCAGATGTCCTCGAAGTGCGTGTAGAGGAAATTCTCCTTGTGGTGCGCCAGGCACCACTTGGCGAGGATGGAACCGCCGCGCGAAACGATGCCGGTCATGCGGGAGGCGGTCATCGGCACGTAGCGCAGCAGCACGCCGGCGTGGATGGTGAAGTAATCGACGCCCTGCTCCGCCTGCTCGATGAGCGTGTCGCGGAAAAGCTCCCAGGTCAGATCCTCGGCCTTGCCATTCACCTTTTCCAGCGCCTGATAGATGGGCACGGTGCCGATGGCGACCGGGCTGTTGCGGACGATCCACTCGCGCGTCTCGTGAATGTTCTTGCCGGTGGACAGGTCCATGACCGTGTCGCCGC
>JAPUEC010000025.1 GCA_027492775.1 Rhodocyclaceae bacterium | reverse complement strand
GGCGCTTGTTTGCTTGGGGCGACATAACCGGCTGCTTTTGGAAGCGGGCGCAGCGCGTAGGTCAGCATTCTTTGCGGGGTGGTCCGGCCGCGTTGGAATGGAGCGCCCTGAAACGCCAAGTTGTTTCTTGGCAATGAGTCGTTCACCCACAACACCTCTCCGGTCACCGTGTCGATCAGCGTCGCTTCGAGAAATCCACCCGACTTCTGGGCCGTATAGCCAAAGCCCGTGACCGCCGCCAGCAAAATCCCCGGGACACTGTCCACAAACGCCTTTCCAGCGGAGCGTTCGAATCCGTGGTAGCGCACGTATAGCAGTGCATCTGCGCCGGTGTTGGCTGCCCATGCGGTTGCCTGCGGCCCCAGGGTGGCCTTCACGGTCGGAGCCGTATCATCCATTGTGCGTTTACGTTTCGTTTCGTCGAGTAAACCCGCGTAGCGCTGGCGGAATTGTTCGAACTCGAATGCCAGATCCTTGTCGCCATTCGCCAGGCGATCTGCAATCTCTGAATTGATTTTATATCCGCGGTTCAGCAGCTGGGATTCGCTAATTTGCCGCAAGTCCCGTTGGATACGCTCTTCGCGGGCGGGGTTGCGCTGCGCCCCGTCGCTGATGGTGTCCAGTGCAAACACGACATTGGCAGGGACAACAAGGACCGTTCGCACCGCCTGCTGTCGCTCTATAAATTCGCTGTGCAGTTGCGGCCCGCGGTTCGCGCAACCCGTGGTCGCGAGCGCGGCCATCAAGCACGCAGTGAATAACAATCGATGCATTACAGTTCTCCCTTAGAGATTATTCGCTTTAAATACAGGTTTTCCGGATCCGTCGGATGAAGGCTCAAAAACGCTTTCAGGAGTTGGATGCCTCTACCAGGCTCCCCCAAAGCAACGTAGCTAAGCCCCAGGCCCTTTCCCGCGATTGAAAGACTGGGGTCCGCCTTTTGTGCCGCCTCGAATGACGCAATTGCCTGCAGCAGGGCGTCTCGTCTGCGAGCCTGGAAGTCTTCGACCAGCTTTGGCTCGAAACGCGAGCTGTTGAGCCAGGCGCTCTCCTTGGCCGCGCCCGTGGGATCGTCCGCGGACAGCCGTTTGCTTTCTCCCGCATAGTAGTGAGCGAGCGCCCGGAAGGCGGTGTCCGAAAGCAGGCGGTTGGCGAATTCCCCCGCGATGGCATACCGGCGTGCGCGAAGATTCAAGCGGATGGTCTCAAGGACAACCGAGGTTTTGATGGAGGGCGGGATGTCGGCGCCGACCTTCTGGATGCTTCCAGCTGGCGTTTTTTCCAGCTTTGCCGTCAGGCGAGTGATGCGCTCGTCGATTGAAGGATGACTGGTACGCCAATCCGAGTCGCTGCGGCCGTGCTTCGATTCCACGCTTCGGTCCAATGCGGTCAATGCCTCATGCGCTGCGTAGCCTGCGCTTGAGATCGCGATGACTGCATCTTCGTCGGCTTCTTGCTCCCGTTCGCGGCTATACGCGGCTAATGAGGCAACGTAGGGGAAGTAGCTGAGTCCGGTTCCAAGCAAAAGGATGTCCGCCACTTTTGCGCCAATCCAGCCAGCACGCTCCTCCAGATGGGCGGCATGGGCATGACGCCTGATCACATGGGCAACTTCATGGGCGAGAACAAAAGCCAATTGATCGCTGTTATCCAGTTTTGCCAGATAGCCGACCGTTATGTAGATGTCACCACCGGCTAATGCCATCGCATTGGGGACCGGGCTGCGGAGGACATGGAACCTGATCGGGAGACGACTGGAAACGCCCTGAGGAATCAGCTGATCCCCGACTTGGCGGACATAAGCCAGCACCGCTCGATCTTCCAGCAACAATCCTTTGGAAGCCAACTCCTGATGGGCCATGGAAGCTCTTTCGAGAAGCTTGATCTCGGCTGGTGTGGTCCGAAACTCTTCATTGCCGGCAGTCAGCGGCTTGACGGAAACGTTGGCGCAAGCAGATAGCGCTGCAGCCGCAACGGTCACGGCCAGGCGGATCAATTTGGGGATCGTTCTGATGGGCTTCTTCCGCGCAACGACTGGATTTGCTCTGCTTCGTTGTATGACGCAAGTTTTAATATTTGCCAATGCCATGACCGCAAAGTCTATCAGCCGCCGCTGCGGGTCACAACGTCAACGTCATTCCGCCGCCAGGATGGTTCGCCAAGCTGAGACTACGTTTTGATGGAATTACGGTTTGATCTACGACGAATTCCGACGTGGAAGCTTGAGGCTGACTTCCAGCCCGCCTTCCGGCCGGTTGGCCAGGGTGATCTCGCCGCCATGCGTCTGCACAATGCTGCGGGCGATGGTCAAACCCAGGCCGGTGCCGCCGGTTTCACGGTTGCGCGAGGCTTCTAGCCGGTAGAAGGGGTCGAAAACCTTGGCCTGTTGGTCTTGAGGAATGCCCGGGCCGTCGTCCTGGATGCGCAGCTTCAGGGTTTCCAGCTCATCTTCGACGATAACGTGGGCCCGTTGGCCATAAAGAACGGCGTTGTCCAGCAGGTTGGCAAGGCAGCGCTTGAGCAGCGGCGCGATGCCGACGAAAGGCGCACTGGCGCGGCCTTCGATGCCCACTTCCTGACCGGCTTCCGCATAATCCGCCTGAAGGCTTTCGAGCAGCGCCATGAGGTCGATGGCTTGCGGCGCTTCGCCGCTTTCCAGGCCACGCATGAAATCCAGCGTGCCGGCGACCATGGCTTCCATTTCTTCCAGATCCTTTTCAAAACGCTTGCGCAGATTGCCATCTTCCAGCATCTCGGCGCGCAGCCGCATGCGCGTGATCGGGGTCTTGAGGTCGTGCGACATGGCGGCGAGGAGCCGGGTGCGCTCGTTGAGATAACTCTGCAACCTCGCCTGCATCGCATTGAAGGCGCGTGCGGCGCGTTGCAGTTCGGTTGGTCCGATTTCTGGCAGCGGCGGGCGATGGATGTCGCGCCCGAGGTCGTCGGCGGCCGAGGCCAGCACTTGCAGGGGGCGGGTGATCCAGCGCACGGCGACGTAGGAGAGCAGCAGCACGGAAAGCAGCAGGATCGCCAGCGCCAGCAACAGTCGCCAGGAAAGGCTGGCAACCTCGCGCGGAACGTAGGTGTCGAAAGTGATCCATTGGCCATCGTCGAGGCGAACCTGGGTCATGAAAAAGGCGCTACCCGGCTGCCAGTGCTCGGAGCGGTACATGCCGGGGGAGAATTCCCGGCCTTCCATCATCGCCCGGCGCCGGCCGTAGCCGTGGCCCGGCGGCCCGGCCTGGGCGGGTGCGGCGCGTTCGGCGACACGGATTGGCCGCTCGTCGCCCAGGCTGTGGCGCAGGAGGGTCGAGAACTGGATGGCCTGCGGCGTTTGCGTCGCCGCATCGTCGGCTTGAATTGCCGGGCGGTCGAGCGAGACGACCTGCGGCGGGAAATTGAGGAGGGCGACAATGCGCTTCCTTTCGCCGGCATCGAGCGAGTCGAGCATC